>JBAXJV010000339.1:0-3565 GCA_037137675.1 bacterium
CACGCACTGTGCAGCGGGAGCTAGCTCTGTCAGCAGGCGCTGCAGGCGGGCACGCGCTTCTGCGTTTCCAGTGGTCCCAGATGGTGGCAACCGGAGCAGACCGTGGTCTCCTTGCTGTGGAAGAAAGTCGCCAGCTTGCTGTTGTTGGAGATGTCAGTCAGCTTTTGCGCAATATCCTTGTGCTTGATTGTTGTTGAGGCGTATTCCTTTTCGAGGCTGGATATTACAAGCTCCTCCTTCAGGTCCGGCGGAAAAAGCGTGGCGGGGGCTGGAAGTTTAGTGGCTTTGTCCAGACTTTCCAGTTTCCCCGTGTGGCAGGCGGTGCACTGTGTTTCCGACAGGCCGGCCCGCCGGAGTTGGTGACAACCGGCGCAATCCGGCTTGGCCTTCTCCAGGTCATGGCATCCTATGCAACTCAGCTTTGACCCGGATTTGTGGTATGCCTCCGCGAGGTTAATGAAGTTTCCCTCCTTAGCGCCCTGGAGGGTATGGCATTTCACGCATGCTTCCAGTGTGTTGTGATGGCAGGCGGCGCAGGAGCGGCTCGCCGTGATGTGCGACTTGTGGTCGAATGGTACGGCTGGCATCGCGGCTTTTTCAGCGGTGATGAGAATCCGGTCTTTTTTGTCGTAGTCCGGCGGCTGGATCTTTTCCAATTCCAGGGCTGTGCGCTGGCGGTTGCTATGGCACTCCTTGCAGTCCGTTGGCCCATGAGTTTTCTTTCCGGCCTGACGTTCCAGATGGCAGGTGATGCAGCGCAAATGCGCCGGCTCCTTCTGCTTCAAGCTCTTGCCCGGCAGCTCTTCACGAAGCCAGTCCTGACTGGTCGGTTCTTTTCCTTCCGCTGCAAGCTTCTGCTTCAGGGCGGGGGAAAGATAGTGACAAAGCTCGCATTTTTTCTCCAGAGCTTTCACATGCTTATCGTGGATCGCGTAGTCATAGACGATTTCCGGCCATGTCTGTTCGATCCGGTCCTTCTCTTTCACGTAGAAGTCTTTCCAGTTCAAAACTCCGGCATCGCTGGCGGACTTCGCAGGCTTCTGATGACAAGCGATGCATTCTTTATGATATGGGTCCCGCAGGGCTTCGTAATCCTTTGGCGCAAGCGGCCGGTATTCCTTTTCGTGATAGGCTTGCTTGCCGGCGTGGCACTCTCCGCAAGTTACGGGGCCGGTTTGCTTGTGTTCGTCGGAGCGTTTTGTGTGACATCCCGTGCAGGCCTTGTGAAATGAGTCCATCAGCGCGCTGCGTCCGCTGTTGACCTGCTGCTTGGGAAAAGTGAATTCGAGTTGGCCGGCTTTTCGGGGATGGCAGGCCTCGCAGCCATCCTCTTTCAGGGCCGCAGTATGCTTGTCGTGCCAGAACAACACCGGTGCGCGTTTAAGTGGCTCAAGCGCGGCGGGAATGGCGACAAACACGGGCCGTTCTGCCATCTGGTCAGGTTGCGTCTGCACAGCCTGGCCAGCGCCTGTTTCAGGTGCAGGGCCATCCCCGGCCAGGGAAGCAGGTGCCGCTTGACTTGAACTCAGCGCGACCCAGCACGCTGCGCTTGAAAACAACCACGCGTATGACGCTCTACTTGCCATGCATAACTCCCTTTGCCCTGGTGCCCGGTAATTTCATATCTGAGGGCGCGGCAGCAGCTTTGCCCGCTCAACAATTTCTGGCACCCGGTGCTCCCACTCGATGGCCATGAGATGCACTCCTGCGAGCCCCGGCATGGACTTGAACTCTTCAATCTGCTCGCAGGCGATTTGAATTCCCTCGTTGGCCTGCTGTTTCTTTTCCACTCCTTCGAGGCGTTTTATGATCGCATCCGGAACGTCAATGCCCGGAACGTTGTTCTTCATGTGCTTCGCCATTCCCAAAGACTTCATGGGCGTGACGCCGGCGAGCAGGTAGGACTTCTCAGTCAGGCCCATGTCATTCGCCTGTTTAACAAACTCCCGGAAGCGTTCCATGTTGTAAATACATTGAGTCTGGAAGAAATCAGCCCCGGCCTCGATCTTTTTCTGCATGCGGAGCACCCGGAACTCGAACGGTTCCGCAAAAGGGTTCAGCGCCGCGCCGATGAACATCTCGGGCTTCACGGCGATATCTGCGCCGCTGAGAAACTTGCCCTCGTCGCGCATGCGCTTGACTGTAGCGATGAGCTGAATTGAATCAATATCAAAAACCCTTTTGGCTTTCGGGTGATCCCCGAAAGCCGGATGATCTCCCGACAGGCAGATAATGTTGCGGATGCCCAGTGCGTAGGCCCCGAGAATGTCGGATTGCATGGCGATGCGGTTGCGGTCCCTGCACACCATCTGGTAGTTCGGCTCAAGCCCTTCCTGAATTGCCAGAGCTGATGCCGCCCAGCTCGCCATGCGGACCATGGCCGTCTGGTTGTCCGTAACGTTAACGGCGTCCACCATGCCCTTCAGGTGCTTGGCCTTTTCTTTTATGACATTGACGTCGGCCCCCCGGGGCGGACCCAGTTCGCCGGTCACGGCAAATTTCTTCTCTATCAGAATTCGTTCCAGCCTGCTGCCTGACATCATATAATAACTCCCTTTGCCGGTCCTGAGGTGCCCCGCCGTCCGCCTGCAGGGCACTCACATAATCTGCTGCTACTTTGCCGCTTGCACGTACCGTGCCTTGTATGGCTCGAGAATGATACGCCCCTGTATCTGGTCGCGCCACTCTCTGGGCGCATGAATTGTGCGTATGTTGTCGAGCCGGTTCTGCCCTTTCAGGCGTTTGTAGATGGCGACCCAGGCGCAGGGAATGTCTTTTGATACTTCACAACTCTCGCCCTGCGGCCCGCCACAGGGCCCGTTAAAAAGGCTTTTGGCGCACATCGTCACAGGGCAGATCCCGCCCGTGAACCCCAGCACGCAATCGCCGCAGCATTTGCAGCGTTCTTCATACCACCCGATGTCCTTGTTAACGCCGACAAAAGCCGAATTCACCGCCGGAAAGACCGGCTTGTCCGGATAGCGCTCCGCGAGGAACTGCACTCCTGCACCGCAGGCCATGGACAAAATAGCGTCGTACTTTCCGACCAGCCGGTCGAATTCGCGGATGAACGCCACCTCGCACTGGCGCTCCACGGTGAACCCGTCGATTGAAAAGGGCGTGTGGTCCGCCTGAAATGAGAGCATGAGCTTGGTGTTGAGTATATCCACCTCTTTCTGCCCGCCCGCAAGGCATACCGCTGCGCATCCGCCGCAGCCTGTATTCAAGACTTTTTTGTACCCCTTGATCAGTTCCTTGATTTCTTCAAGAGGTTTGATTTCTCCGATGACCATGATCTGCTCTCCCGTGGTGAAGTTATCTGATTCTCGCCCGGCGCGTAACCGGCGTGCTGCGAGCTGTTCTCATAATGGCTGATCGCGCTGTTGATATTCCGCTTCAGGTGATCCGCTGGTGTGCGGAAAAACGCCGTAAATGCCCTGCGATCGCAGGATGCTGCGAGCAAATGCAAGCATGTTCGGAATGTCTATTCCAAAGGGGCAGTAGCAACGCCCGCACAAGACGCAGTTCCGCCACAGCAGTTGCTGCATCTGCTCCAATTCTTCCC
>JBAXJV010000340.1:0-3539 GCA_037137675.1 bacterium
GCCACGCATTTTCAAACCGCCAGGAAAACTACATTTTCACACCGGCGTTGGCACAAGCTGAAGCACAGATGTTAATCGGCGGTTGTCGCGGCTTGACCTGCACTCACTTTGGCGCGATCCTTTCCACGGTCATTTGAATGAGGTGAAAGATGCATAACGACGAAGATGAACGACCGGAGATGCAGGAATTGTTCAAGCGCCTGAAGGCGGAGTTACCAGCACTTGAGGAACTCCTGGTCAGGTGCGGGCACTGCGGTTATGAGGATTCCGTATATCGTTTTTACCACCAGAGTTTCAAGGTCTATGCCTTGCAGGATAAAACTACTGACATCGTTGCAGCCCTCCAGTCCCTGGCCCCCGACCGCCCAATGAATGACTGGTTCATGCAGATCATAGGTGAAGGCACCGGCAAAACCTTCGAACATGAGCACAACCAGAACTGGCTTGCCGTTACCAGGCCGATGCTGGAGGCGTTCTTCCACGCCAGGTATTTTCTGGAGATGGCTGTCAAGTATGGCAAGGAACTCGATTCCCCGCCGCAGATGCTTCCGAGCGGATGGGCGTCGTTGCTCTACCTGTACAACATGAGGTGACGGCAGGGGGCAGCCCCATTGGATAACGCATAGCGCAACCAGTTACGAACACGCAGAATGCCAAGGCGATAAAACGGCTACTCATATGCTTGAAACTTCCAAACCACAATATTCATAAAGATATCCATGGGCTGCCCTTCACGACCATCATGGCGTTTTCAGAATGGCAAAACATTTGGCGACACAAAGACTGAATTTTACCTGTGAGAGCACCTATATGACCGGGTCATCGGGTTGCGAGTCGTGCTTGACACCACCTTTAACCGGATCGTCGATCTTGTTCATGGCCCAAATCAACGCACCTAACCAGCCGATGATCGTTGCGCCAAAAATAATATTGATGAAGGCAATCACCCAGCGATTGCGATGTTGTCGTGAGAACGCAATAAGCGTGGGCAACCCAAAAAGCGCCAGCGCAATAAGTATGATGACGAGAAGTAATCCCACAACTAGAATTGAACTAAGCATCTGACCTCCTTACAAACCTGCACCGCATTAATCGGCGAATTTTTCCAGAGGTTAATCCACCTATCATCATTCGAGAAGGTTACAAATTCTTGCCATGGTCTTTACAAGGCTATCACAATGTCCCTTTATAACTGCCGGTCTTGGCGTCATACCTCAGGGATTTCCCGTCATTATACGTGATGGCGATGACACCTGACGTCACCTGGCATGACCGTGCGTTGCCTGACCCGACCGTACCCGTATACGAACCGGACTTGGCCGCGTACCGTTCAGCCTTGCCGTCGGCATAGACGACCACGATGGTCTCACCGTCCGTCGCCGCTGACACTGCCCCCGAATGCCCTGCGGTGCCGGTGTACGAACCCGACGAGGCGTCACGGCGCTCAACCTTGCCGTTCTTGATGACCACGATGACCCCGTCGGCGAGGCATGTCACAGCCATCATCATCGGGATAATGATGATCGCAACGCCAATTGATTTGCACTTGTTCATCATATTCAGCACTGCCGATTCAACCGCTAGCGGCACAGTTAGGCTGTTGCCCTAGCATTCAAGCCGTCACGCCTTCCCATAATTGCATGCCTTTTATCACCGCCTGATCGTTATCGGCCTTTAGTACAGCGGTCAGGTCCATGCCGAACCTGATCCCAGAATGATGATCCTGAGGCGTCGGTCCCTTGCATATGATCCGATCCGATTTGATGTTCCTGATCTTCCAGGAAGCCTGTAAAATCTTGGCCTTGTATTTCATGCCGTTGCCAGGAAACAGTGCCAGTTTAGTCATGGCGGCATCCTTTTAACGTGTGTGCGGGCTGCCCTAGACCAAGGGTGAATTGGCCGCAGGGGGAGAGGCAAACTCCCACCCCCGCGCCGTTGCCATGATCTCGGCAACCTGAGTCGTTACTTGCCAGCGCCGTGCTGTGGGCCAGGGCCGCGATGTGCCTCTCGCATGGTCTGCCATTTGACCAGTTGCTCGGGCGTGAGGATCGGCTTGATCTGGGCGGAGAGATCCTCGCCGAGGGCACGGAACTTCTCTTGCTTCTGTTCACGGGTCAGGCTCTTATCGTCACGCAGGGCCTTCATCTTCTCGGCATTGGCGGCGAAGACGGGCTTCACTTTCGCTTTCTGTTCGTCTGTGAGGCCCAGTTCGGTGTTCAGTTTGGCTATGCGATCGCCGCGGGGGCCGTGAGCAGCGGCCACGCCGTTTGTCCCAACAACAGCATCCTCCGCACGGACGCTCGGTTGCAGGCTAAGCAGTCCGGCAAGCGCCATGGCGCCCAGCACACTCATGTTCGTTCGTTTCATTCAGTATTTCCCTTTTTTGTGGTTTCACGAGGCCATCGTCGCACGGCCAGCGTACGGCATCAGTTGGCCGTATCCCCTACATTGATAGTAGACGTGAATGCACCATGCAAAATTGTGCCAGAGACCGCCCGACCCGACCTGACGAATACTGCCCGGCGACACTGATCGGACACTGTAATCCTTCCATCAGCACTGTGGGATAGCTCCTGGCATGCCGATCCACTGCCCTGCGGTTCCACTGGATAAGCTTGCGGACAGCAGGCGGACATCCGAACTGCTTCACAAGGGTAAAGTGACCCAGTTCAAGCATGGGTGACCAGTGTCGCCTGACTTTCCCGATTGAACTGTTTTCAGGCCCAAAAACGTTCCGGGACGACTTTACGGTCAGACTGTAAAGTTTGGACGGCTTCGGGCGGGGTCGGCAGAGCTTGATGCGTGCCGTACGGTGACGGGCACCTGAGAGCAAGGGTGGGCAAATTTGCCACACCTGAACTCGCCTCTACAAACACGCAGTTAGGCTATAAAAGCCTCACGTTATAGATGCGCCACCTTCAAGCTGGCCTCCGACCATCTTTCATCCGGTGGTACTGCGTCTGCCTAATGATGGAGGACATTGGCGCATCCTGAAACGCGATCTTCCAGAGCAGATCAGGATCGGCAAATCGAATCAGACTCAGGTCAAACCATTCTGGATCAAACCACCCGCCTGCCCACTGTAGCAGTTCGTCATGATCCTTCGCGTTCTGGAAGGAAATCGCCTTGAGAAAACGCTGATAGCCGGGCACACCTCCGCAGTCCTCAGGCGGACAGGCCCGTTCTCCGCCTACGCATCCAGGGTATGCCGCGCCGTTTTCCTTGAGCTGGACACCTTCGAGAGTGACGGTATGGTTCCAGCTGTCGCCGAAATCGTATACGTACTCAGCTGTCAAGTTGGGTGGCGAGAAATATGTGGCAATTTTCGTTTTCCTCCCGGGCAGAACATCCTTTTCCCAGTCCTCGTCCCCCGGAATCCCGATTTTGACCGTCTCCGTGCTGGCGGACTGCCTATAACGGGGCGGTTTCGCGATGGTGAACTCATGCAGGTGATAGTCAAGCCAGCCGAACGCATCCGTGATTGCACAGTGTAAATCCCAGAATGTGTATGTCTCCGGCACCTGAATGCGTCGCCAGAT
>JBAXJV010000341.1:0-3534 GCA_037137675.1 bacterium
TGGGTCCATAAGCCAATATTGCGGGACGGTCTGAATAAAATGCCGGTTGACGCCTTCGAACCTTCTTTGATAGTTTCCCTCTAATGTATTTTTGTCTGTGAAGAAATGGCGCAGGCGAAGAGCGCCTGCATAAAACTAGGGAGAAAACACAATGAAGAAAACGTTAGTCTGGGCGGCAGCAGGACTTATGATCGGCATGTGTACAACGGTCGTCATTGGAGCGGATGAAGCAAAAGGCAATCTGCGTTATACCATCACCGTATCCAAATTCGAAAACAAGGCCAATTGGAGCGGCCAGTGGCAACTCGGCGACGGCTTTGGCGCCATCATGACCGACCGTTTGATGCAGTCCAAGAAGTTCGTCGTACTGGGCGAAAAAGATATGCGATCCGAGGCGCTGGCAGAACAGGATTTTGGCGCTGGCGGTCGTACGGCCAAGGGATCTAAAACCCCGAAAATTGGACAGATGACCCCGGCGCAATTGCTGGTTAAGGGCACCATCACCCACGTGCAACAGGTCTCCGGCGGCGGCGGCGGGCTGGGATTCCGTGGAATCAACGTTGGCGGATCCAAGGACTCCTCTGAAATCACCATGGTTTGCTACATCGTGGACTCCGAAACCGGGCAGGTCAAAGCCTCCAAAGAGATCACCGGTAAGTCCAGTAAAAGGGGGCTGAACCTCGGCTATTCGGGCGGCGCACTGGGCGGACTGACCGGCGATATGGGCGGTTTTATGAAAGACAACATGGGCAAGGCCGCCAGCGATTGCATTGAGCAGTCGATTGTTTTTCTAGAGGCCCAATTGGAGAAAATCCCATGGAAAGGCTCGATTAACTCCGTCAAGGAAGATAAGTTCATCATCAACCGTGGAACACGCGAAGGCGTTTCCGAGGGCATGGTTTTCGACGTTGGCACCGAGGATCAAATCCGCGACGACGATACCGGCGAAGTGCTGGACGTCAGCGTGAAGAAAGTCGGACAAATCAAAGCCACCACGGTGAAGGAAAAAATCAGCATCTGCGAAGCGCTGGCTGGCGGCAAAGAGATCAAGGCCAAAATGGCCATCATGCCGGCAAAGTGACCAGCCGTATAACAGCAATCGCGTGACCTGAAACAGCCGGTGCTCCGCTGTTTCAGGTCTTAACTGTCCGCTTGCGCATCCTGACGTTCTTAGGCGTCACCTCAACCAGTTCATCGTCGTTGATGAAGGCAATGCATTGTTCAAGCGTCATCTGGACAGGCGGCGTAAGGATGATGTTCTCGTCGGAACCAGCGGCGCGGATGTTGGTAAGCTGCTTGCCCTTGGCGGGATTAACAACCAGGTCGTTGTCGCGGCAATGCTCGCCGACAATCTGGCCGCGGTAGACACGCACGCCGGGGCCCATAAACAGCCGTCCGCGATTTTGCAAGTTGAACAGCGCGTAGGACACGGTCATGCAGGCGCTCATGCTCACGAGCACGCCGTTGTGCCGATTGCGCATTTCCCCGACATGCCGGTCGTAGCCGTGAAAAACGTAATTCAGCACGCCCATGCCACGGGTGTCGGACATGAACTCGGTTTTATAGCCCATCAACCCGCGCGTCGGTATTTTGTATCGCAGCCGCACCATGCCGCCTTCCGGGTTCATCTCCAGCATCTGCCCTTTGCGACCGCCCAGCTTTTCAATCACGACGCCCTTATACATCTCGGGCACATCAATGGTCAGATCCTCGTATGGCTCAAGCAGTTCACCGTCCTTCTGCTTCATGATCACATGCGGACTGGAGACCTGAAACTCGTAGCCTTCGCGGCGCATCTTCTCGACTTTGATCGAAATGTGCAATTCGCCGCGCCCTGACACCTTGAATCCGATCCCGTCCGGCAGCGGTTCCAAATGCATGGCAACGTCGGAGAGCGCTTCGCGATAAAGGCGCTCAGCCAGATGCGTGCTGGTTGAATAGACCCCTTCCTGGCCGGCAAACGGCGAAGCGTTCGGTTGAAAATTCATGCTGACCGTCGGCGGATCAATGGGCAGCGGCGGCAACGGTTGCGGGTTGTCGGGATCGGTGTAGGTATCGCCCACAAGCACGCCATCCAAACCGGCCAGGGCCACGATATCGCCCGCTTCGGCGGCAGGCGTTTCGATCTTCTCGTTGCGCTCAAAGCGGTAGATTTTTGTCACCCTGCCGCTCACTAACACCCCTGTCGTTGTGGCCAGCACTACCGGCATGTTGGCGACCACCCGACCCGCCGTCAGCTTGCCAATTCCCAGACGTCCGAGAAAGGACGAGTGGTCAATGCTGGCAACCTGCAGTTGAAGCGGAGCGTCGGGATCGCCCGAAGGTGCCGGAATATACTTCAAAATAGCATCGAACAGCACACGCATGTCCTTGCCGGGTTTGTCAGGGTCCAGACTCGCGTGCCCATCGCGGGCGGAGGTGTAGACAATATGGAAATCCAAAATCGAATGCGGAGCGTTCAACGCCACAAACAAATCGAAGACCTGATCCACCACCCAGTGCGGGCGCACCACCGGCTTGTCAATTTTATTGATCACAACCACGATCGGCAGATGGCGCGCCAGCGCCTTTTTGAGCACGAAGTAGGTCTGCGGCATGGGGCCTTCCTGAGCATCCACCAATAGCAGCGCTCCATCCGCCATCTGCAGCACGCGCTCGACCTCGCCACCAAAGTCGGCATGTCCAGGGGTGTCAATGATGTTGATCGTATGCTCTCCATAGCGCATCGTACCGTTCTTGGATTTGATGGTAATTCCGCGCTCGCGCTCCAGATCCATGCTATCCATCATCCGCTCGGAGATCACTTCGTTATCTCGAAACGTCCCGCTTTGGAAAAACAACTGGTCAACCAGCGTGGTCTTGCCATGGTCAACGTGCGCGATAATTGCAATATTTCTGATGCTGTCTCTGTACATGTAACTCCATTTCGCCCCGCAAGGGTACGCAATGTATCAGAAAAACCAGCAAATAAAAAGAAAAGAGCCACGCATTTGTCTTCCTCAGCTTGTAAGCGTATCATTCCAGACAGCCATTGCTTTACTGGCAGCCTGTAATTTGACAGCCCGCAGACTAAGCATAACGACATAAGAGGCAACTAAAATGCGCTGTTTTACCGGATTATTCATGCTGCTGGCGCTCACGGCAGGTTGTGCCACCCCGCGACATGGCGAGCTCTACCAGGTTTCTACCATCGACACACTGCTGGCGGGGGTATACGACGGCGAGGTTGCGTTCGACGACTTGATGCGGCACGGCGATTTCGGAATCGGCACGTTCGATGCACTCGGCGGCGAGATGGTTGCCGTGGATGGCCACGCCTACGACGTCCGCTTTGACGGCAGCGTCGTACCAGTTGCTCCGGTGCGTCACACACCTTTTGCAGCCGTGACGTTCTTCGACCGGGAACAAACAACCCCGCCCCTGAGCGCCACCAACCTCGCGCAGTTTGCCGCCCTGCTCGACACCCATCTGGCCTCAACCAACCTGCCCTGCGCCGTGCGCCTCGACGGGGTTTTCGCTTATCTGCGAACACGC
>JBAXJV010000342.1:0-3524 GCA_037137675.1 bacterium
GTCATTGCGCCCGATGCCGGCGGTCAGGACGGTCCCTTCGCCACACTGGAACGCGCCCGCGATGAAATCCGCAAGCTCAAGCGGGAGCCTGGCGTCCTCGAACCCGTCGCCGTGCATGTCCGCGCGGGAACGTACTTTCTGGACCGGACCTTCAAGCTTACGGCGGAGGACTCCGGCGCGGCCAATGCGCCAGTAGTTTATCGCGGGTACGGCGCGGAGCGGCCGCTTCTGGTCGGCGGGAAACCCATCGCCGGTTTCGCGCCGCACAAGGATAGCATCCTCGTGGCCGACGTGGCCGCACAAGGATTGAAAGGCATCGCTTTCCGGCAACTCTTCTTTGATGGCCGGCGTCAGATTCTGGCGCGGTATCCAAACGCGGACCCGGAGAACCCGTATGCCGGCGGGTGGGCTTACGTTGACGGCAAGCCGGTGGAAATGTACCGGGACCAGCCGGGAGAATCAAAGCGATTGCTTGCATACAAAACCGAAGATGCCCGCCCTTTTGCCAGGCCCGAGGAAGGTGAAATATGCATCTTTCCCCGTTACAACTGGTGGAACAATATCGTTCGTATAGTATCGAACGACTGCGAGAAGCGGACCCTCACCCTGGTAAAAGACTGCTCCTATGCGATTCGCCCCGGCGACCGCTACTACATCAGGGGATTTCTGGAGGAACTGGATTCCCCGGGCGAGTGGTATCTGGACCGGGCCAGCAGCAAGCTGTACTTATGGCCGCCGGGCCCCCTGCAGGGCAAGGCCGTTTTCGCACCGACCATGCGAACGATCGTTGAGATCGGCAAAGGCACTACGCGGATCACACTGCGCGGCTTCGACATCCAATGCTGCGAGGGCGATGCAGTCGTCCTGACAGAGGCCACGAATTGTCTGGTTTCTGGCTGCGCAATTTACAATGTCGGCGATTACAACGGTTCGGGCGTGGTGATCAACGGCGGTTCGGACAATGGCGTGGTCGGGTGCGACATTTCGGAGGTCGGCTGCAACGGCGTGTCTCTCAGCGGCGGCGACCGCACGGCGCTCAGGCCGGCCGCCAACTATGCGGACAACAACTATATTCATCACGTCGGCGTGTTTTACAAGCAGGGCGTGGGTGTCTCCCTGAACGGCGTCGGCAACCGGGCATCGCACAACCTGATACACGACGGCCCGCGGATGGGAATCCTGTTCAGCGGGAACAATCTGGTCATTGAGTACAACCACATCCGGCACATGAATCTGGAGACCGAGGACACGGGGGCCGTCTACACCGGCGGGCGCGACTGGATCTCCTCCCGGGGGACTGTGATTCGCTACAACTACTTCCACGACATGCCCGGCTTTGGCAGGCAGAACGACAAGTGGGTCTCGCCCTATTTCGCGTGGGGCGTCTACCTGGACGACAATGCCGGCGGAGTTGATGTGATCGGCAACATCGTGGCCCGCTGCTCACGGGCTGGCCTTCACCTGCACAACGGGCGGGACAATCTGATTGAGAACAACGTCTTCATCGACAACGGGCTCTTTCAGGCTGAATACAGCGGCTGGGCCGTAAGCTCAGTGATGTGGAAGGACCACTTTCCCGCAATGGTCAAGGGCTACGAGCTGGTCACAAACCAGCCGGCCTGGAAGAATATGCGGAACATGAATATGCATCCGAAGGACGCAGTTCTTCCCGGCGGGCTGATCATGTCGGGAAACACGCTGACACGGAATATCTTCTACTACCGTGACCCGGCGGCGAAGCTCTACCGCTTCTCGAACGTGTCGTTTGAGCAAAATACTGCGGATTCGAACCTCGTCTGGCACGGCGGTCTGCCAGTGGCGACGGGGCAGTTCAAGGCCGGCAAGGTGATCTCAGGCAATCTGCTCGCCAACCCCGGGTTTGAGAAGGACCTGCCCGACGCGATGCCCGGCGATGGCTGGCGCATTTCTGAAGGCTGGACATGGCAGGCGAAGCCCTGCAATGACTGCAGGGCCACCACCACAAATGAAGTCGCAGCCGTGGGCAAGCGGTCACTGAAGATCGAGGGCGTTATGGTCAAGGATGCCAAGTGCAACCCGCCCTGGCCGGTGGTCGTCAGCGCTGACGTGGCCGCCCAGCCGGGCCATGCCTATCGCCTGACTGCGAAGATGAGGGCAGCCAAGCCCGGTACGCGGGTCGAGTTGATGGTCCAGTCATATGTCGCCAATGTCTATTTCTGGAGCCGGAACACTTCAGTCGGCCTGGGTCCGGAGTGGAAAGAGCCGGAACTGGTCTTCAAACTTCCGGCCAGTGGCGAGCAGGACTACAAGGAGCAGATGAAGGCGATCCGGGCGCGGTTCGATCTGCCGGGTGGTGAAGGCACGGTGTGGATCGATGACGTCCGGCTGGTCGAGGTGGAGCCGCTGGATGAGTGGCAGTCGCTCCAGACGCTGGGGTTGGAACGCAGCTCGATCGTGGCCGACCCGCTCTTCATGGCGCCGGAGAAAGACGACTGGCGGCTCAGACCCGACTCGCCAGCCTTCAAACTCGGGTTCCAGCCTATCCCGGTGGACAAGATAGGGCCGTACCACGATCCCCTGCGTGCCTCCTGGCCGATTATCGAGGCTGCCGGCGCGCGCGAATGGCTTCGCCAGCAGTCCCTGTCGGGCAGAGAAATTAAATGATGGGCGAACCAGACATTCGAACGCTACCTTGCGCCATACGGGATTGGAGGATAAAGCCTCATAACAAAGGTGTGCATGTCAGGCTCGTAAACTCTCCGCCATGACGCCAGTTTAACCACGCAAAAAATGGTTGATTCAAAACGTAAGAGTGTGTGAGTCTTTGTGAAGAAGAACCGATATGGCGACAAACTTACAACTCGACGACAAGCTGATTAAGCAAGTTGTTGCGCTTGGTTGTCATCGCATAAAATATGGCGTCGGTGACGCAGGTGCCAGCTGATTAGATTCGCAACCTTCAGCAGAAGAAGGCCCCGTGTCTTTTCGGCAAGTAGGCTTTACTCAAGGATGTGCTTGCAAGCAACAGCGGGCAAAGCATGAGAGTCCTTGTTGATGCGAGTGTCTGGTCGCTCGTTTTGAACGAGCCGTAAAGGAGGCGTACTATATGTCAACGAAAGCATCCATATTCACGGGGGTCCTGCTCGTCGCCGGACTCTTTCTTTCCGTCGTCTGGTCGGCCCGGGCCGAGGACAACACCACCAGCAACATCACCACGACCGTTGATAATGGCGGCGCCGTTTATTACGTCGGCCACACCGGCACCAACAATATGCTCGCCATCTCCGGCGGCGGTGTACTGACCAACGTCGCCTACGGCTACATCGGCGCTTCCAACGGCGCTAACCACAACGCCGTAACCGTTACCGGCACGAACTCTCTCTGGAGTAATAGCGGTTTTGTGAGCGTTGGCTACTCCGGTGCCAGCAATACGTTGACCATTGCCAACGGCGGCAAAGTATGCAACAGCAACGCCTACATAGGCTGTTACTCAACCGCCAGCAACAACACGCTTACCGTTACCGGCAGCGGTTCCGTTTGGAATG
>JBAXJV010000343.1:0-3474 GCA_037137675.1 bacterium
GCTGGTCGAAGCCATGTCGCGACACGTGCCAGTCATCGCCCGTGCAATCGGCGGCATGCCAGAGGCCCTCAATGGCGCCGGCATTCTATACGATGAGTTGAAGCCCGAGGAAATGGCCACGCTTTGGCAGCGCGTGCTGACAGACCAGATTCTCCGCACGCAGGTGCTGGAATCTCAAAATGCACGCATGGAATTACTGCTCAAACGCCCGCTGCACGAAGAATTCGCCGCACTTGTACATGCCGCCGCGCCAAACCTGGTGATGCATTAGCGTTTTTGTTCTGGACATTTATACGCTCAATAGTCCACACTTCCCAAGTGAACATTCAAATCCCAAAGATCATACAGGGCGGCATGGGCGCCGGAGTGTCCAGTTGGCGCCTGGCTAAGGCAGTTTCTAAACTCGGACAGCTTGGTGTAGTGTCGGGTACCGCTCTAGACCAGATTTTGGTTCGACGCCTTCAAGATGGTGATTTAGGTGGCGACATCCGCCGCGCGTTGCATGCGTTTCCATTCCGGCGTCTAGCACAGCGCATTCTCGACGCCTACTTCATTCCCGGCGGCAAGCAACCGGAATCTCCTTACACAATCACGCCGATGCATACCGCCAATGACAAACACGAAGCTCAGGAGCTGTGTATTGCGGGCAATTTTGTGGAAGTTTATCTCGCACGGGAGGGCCACACCAACCCGGTAGGCATAAATTATCTGGAAAAGATTCAGCTGCCTCATCTGCCATCCATTTATGGCGCCATGTTGGGCGGGGCAGCTGTGATCATTATGGGCGCGGGCATTCCAGTAGAAGTGCCAGGCGTGCTGGATGCGCTGGCGCAACACAATGCAACCAGCTATCCGCTGTACGTCATCGGCGCCGGGGCCAGCGATAATTTCAGGCTGACATTCGATCCCGCAGCCTTTCTGGAGCCAGACACACATCTGCCGGAAATGCAACGTCCCGCCTTCCTGCCAATCGTGGCCTCGGTGACACTGGCTAACATGCTCTCACGCAAGTCCAACGGCGTTGTAGACGGATTTATCATTGAAGGGCCTCTGGCTGGCGGTCACAACGCGCCTCCACGCGGGACACTCAAACTGACGCCCGACGGGCAGCCGATTTACGGACCGCGGGATGTTGTGGATCTGGCCGCCATGCGCACTCTGGGTTTGCCGTTCTGGCTGGCTGGCGGTTATGGTTCGCCCGAGCATTATCGCGAAGCGCTCGCCGAAGGCGCAGCTGGAATTCAGGTAGGCACCGCTTTCGCGCTCTGCGTGGAATCTGAAATTGTCCCGGAAATCAGGAAAGCGCTGCTACTTAAAGCGCTGACTGGCCAGGCCAAAGTCTTTACAGATCCGGTGGCCTCGCCAACCGGCTATCCGTTCAAGGCTGCCATGCTTGAAGGAACGCTTTCCGAAAAGGCCGTGTATCAAGCCCGGCGAAGGGTTTGCGATCTGGGGTTCCTGCGCGAATTATACCTCTGCCCTAACGGCTCAATCGGGTATCGTTGCGCCGCTGAACAGGAATCGATCTTTGTAGCAAAAGGCGGAAGCTTGGAAAACACCCCTGGAAGGGTCTGCCTCTGCAATTCCCTGATCGCAAACGTAGGGATGCCGCAACGTCTGCCAGACGGCTCGACGGAACCATGCCTGATCACGCTCGGCGACGACCTGGCCACGGTCGGACGCTTCTGCTCACTGGAAAATCTGGACTACAGCGCCGCAGACGTAATCCGCATTCTGCAAGGCTGAAAAAGCTTTCCGGGGGCGGTAACCCGCACCCCGGAAGTATCCGTTCGAACTACCGACGATGACCGCGGTCGCCGCCGCCACCACCACCGCCACGCCGACCGCCACCTTCGCCACCACCGAAGCGATCGCCGCCGCCAAAACCGCCGCCGCCGCCGCCGCCAACACGCGGCTCTTTCGGACGGGCTTCATTGACCGCCACTGTGCGACCATCAACGTCTTGTCCGTTCAACGCGGCAATTGCCGCCTGGGCTTCCTGGTCCGAGCTCATCTCGACGAACCCAAACCCCTTGGAGCGTCCGGTCATACGGTCGCTGATAACTTCCGCACTCTCCACCTTCCCGTATGCCGAGAAAGCCTGACCGAGCGAGTCGCTCGTCGTATCGTAACTCAGATTGCCCACGTACAGCTTCTTACCCATCGTTACCGTCTCCTCATCCTGTTCTCACTTATGGACCCATACTTTTTACTTTCCGGTATCCTTTATGGAAAGTGGGCCTACTACAGACCCGTCATGGCTTACACCCGTCAAAAAGCTATTGTGAGCTTACGCCCACACCCCTTGCCGAGTGAACCACCGGACTTTCCTACCAAAAACCGCCGCCCATGTACAGCAGCATTTTGAAACATTGACGCCAGCGCAACAGATCGCGTAAATTCCTGCCTATGCACGCCATGCAACAAACGCGTCAAATCGCGTTCGTTTTGTTCATGTTGTCGGCAGCCAGGCTTTGCGCAAACACCAACGCAAGACCTTCTGCATTACAGTTTCCGGTCGGCGAATCCATTGAATTCACCTCTTCATGGGGAATGGTCCCGGTTGCCCGCACCGTCATCAGCAGCTCGTGGACCAACCGCAACGACCGCCAGCTAATCAGCATCCGCTACCACACCAGCACCTACTCTGTCTTCTATCCGGTCTACGCAATGGAAGACGACGCCGAGACACTGACCAACCCCGTCACCCTTTTGCCGGAAGTTTTTCACATGCGCGTGCGCCGGCGCTGGGGCGAGACCTGGATCACCGACGCGACCTTTGATTACACCAACGGCATCTGCCATCATGTTTACCGTAACCGCCACAGCGGATTTTTGAAGGTTCAGGAATTGCCAATCAACTCCGACACCCGGGATCTGCTTTCATTCCTATACCATATTCGCGGACGCTTACCGGAACCAGGCAACACTAACAGTTACACCGTCGTCGCCGACGAGGGCTTCCTTAATATGCGCATCAACTACAGCGGCCCGGAGACCATCACGGTCGGACGTTTTCCCGAAACTGAGTGCCTGGTCGTTACCCCGCACGCCAACTTCAAGGGGCTGATTATTGACGAGGGCAAAGTCCGCATGTGGGTTACCCGCGACCCGCGCTGCGTCGCATTGCGGCTGATCGTGGACGCACCGCTGGCCAACGTGTACGTGGACTTGACGAAAGTTGAGGGGCCGGGCACGGATGTCTGGGTGCGCGCCGCCGGGGCGCTGCCCGAACCATAAGGTGGTTCGGTGTTCAGTGTTCGGTATTCAGTGTCTCGTTCAGCCACACCAGCGCCGATTCACGATCAGCAAGCGCGCCTTCCAACTGCAATTCGTAGGCGCGGCGCCGCCACTGTCCGATCTCCGGACCTTCCGGAACGCCCAGCGCAAGCAGGTCACGCCCTGTGATCAGCGGCAGCGGCAAAACCGGCTCCTGCGCCATTTGTTCCTGAAACGCCTTTAGAAAATCAAGAT
>JBAXJV010000344.1:0-3461 GCA_037137675.1 bacterium
TAAAAGGCTCAGTCATCTGCACTGATTCTAGCACGGAACAAGCTGTAACTCAACGTAAGCCCAGATGCAGTTTTAAGAAGGCTGGGACATGGGCCCCGGAATACCGGTGATCGGTGTCCGGTGCATCGAGGCATGTCCGGTCCGCCGCCATTAACGCGCCATAGACGCCGGATATCTTCTGCCAGATTCGCCGGGAGCTCTCGAAATCAAAACAGCTGTCCTGCTTCATCAGCTCATAAAGCGCCGGACGCGGGGCGATCGAAATGGCCACATCATCCAAATCAAACCATTCCAGTAGGCCTGGCAGCATCTGGGCTGGACAAATGCTGCCGCCTGCCGCCACCAGTTCGCCCATGCTGTGCAAGCCGCCGCTTACTACGGATGCCTGAATCCGGTCATCCACCGCCGCCGTAAAAAGCGTTTGGACCGCGCCATATGAAAGCCCTGCGCAGCCCGCCTGATCCGGCAGAACCTCCGGGCGTGTTAACAGGTAATCCAGCAGCAGGATGTTGGTGCCAACAGTTATGCCCATGGATGAATAGCCGTAGAGCATAAGATTTGCAAAATACTCCGAACAGATGTGTTCCTTTGACCAGCGGTGCTTTTCAAACAGCCGCTCTCCGAAATTATAGGCGTCCGGACAAAGCGTCACGTAGCCGGCACGGGCCAGTTGAACGCCATAGCCGTAATTCAAAGCCGCAGCACACTCAAGGGCTATCGGATGTGTCCCGGTCACCCCGGCCACCATGTCTTTTCCGGCAAAATAACCGCCGTGCCCATGCAGGCAAAGTACGCCTGGAACCCGGCCCTTTCGATGATTAGGAACCAGTACGTAGGCCGATCCCGAGAAAAGCGGGTGCCCCGAGAAATCGATCTTTTCGCGCATGAAACCATCCCCGTCTTCCCTGCTGAGGACGCTGATTTTCAGGGCGGAAGTTGGCCAGAGATCGGCCCGCAACAATTCGCGAAGCCGGGCCTGCACCTGCTTCGACCATTCCGAAAAGCAGGCCAGTTTGCCCGGCGTATACCGGAGCGCTTGCGCGCTGGCTTTCACCAATTGAGCGTCTAAATCATCGGGTAACATGGCAAGATGGTGACAGAAATGGGATAGAGACGCAAGAATTTGGGGAACTGTGCCGGCTTGAGTGATGCGACGGCTTGCGGTATTCTGCCGTTTTAACCCTGAGGGAGGCGCGCCAGCCATGAGCAAAACCGACTTGAAGAACGCTTATCGAACAATCATGGAAGATCATTTTCCAGGGCGGATGGAAATCCGCTTTTTCGATGAATCCAATCCTGGCCAGACGCTGTCCTACGAAAAGGTCGCATGGACCATTGACGGCGTGCGAACTGGTCTGCGCTACGGCGAAAACCCGGGGCAGCAGGCGGCGCTTTACCGTTTGACGGGCGGCAATCTGACGCTGGGCGAGGTTCAGACCATCCAGCCCGGTCGCTATCTGGCCTCAGATATTGAATTGCTGCAGTCCGGCAAGCACCCCGGCAAGATCAATATCACCGACGCCGACAACGCGCTGAACATTCTGCGCTACCTGCCGGAAGAACCCTGCGCGGTGATCGTCAAACACAACAACCCCTGCGGTATCGCCCGTCGCCCGGTATTGGCCGGGGCTTACCACGCTGCCTACATGGCCGATCGCCTGGCGGCCTTTGGCGGCGCGATTGCGCTCAACCGCGAAGTTGATTGCGAGACGGCCACGCAGATTGCGGCGCAGTACGCCGAGGTGGTGGTGGCGCCGGAGTTTGCCCCCGGTGTGATGGACATTTTTGCCCGCAAGAAAAATCTGCGGGTGATGCGCATCGCCAACATGGCGCGCCTGAGGGATTTTGCCGGCGCAGTCACGCCGGACTTCAAGGCGCTGGTGGACGGCGGATTGATCGTGCAGACCTCCTTCGTGCCGGTCACGCTCGGCCGCGGGGATCTGCTGCCAGCGGTGGCGCAATATAAGGGTCAAGAATATCGCGTGACCCGCGCACCCAGCGACGCGGAGCTCGCCGATCTGCTGTTCGGATGGCTGATCGAATGCGGCGTGACCAGCAACTCCGTGCTGTTTGTGAAGGACGGGGTGACAGTTGGAATTGGCACAGGCGAGCAGGATCGCGTCGGGGTGGCCGAAATCGCCCGCGACAAAGCTTATCGCAAGCTGGCCGATCGCCTGTGCTGGGAACAGCGGCAGGTGGCTTACAACAATCTCGCGGCAGCCGATGCTGGATTCAAGGCGGAAATTGACGCCGAAGTGGCGCGGCGCAAGGGCGGACTGATCGGCACGAGCATGGTCTCGGACGGATTTTTCCCCTTCCGCGACGGCGCCGAGGTGGGCTTGCGCGAAGGTGTCGCGGCGATCATCCAGCCCGGCGGTTCGGATAGGGATTTTGAGACCATCCAGGCCTGCAACGAATTCGGCGCCACCATGGTGTTCACAGGACAGAGGTGTTTTAAACACTGAGTTAACAGTCAATGGCGCATTTGAGTTCACTTTCTTGGGTGAGAGGCCAGATTGCATTTTCGATACTCCTGGTTACCCAACTATAGGTTGTGAACGCAAAAAATCAAGCCTGGTCGAAATCGCTTCGCCAGCCTGGTGGAAAAGAACGGCCATTAAATGAAATCGGAGATTTCGAGGCTGGCAGGAATCTGGATTATGCTTTCCAGAAAACCAGCCTTTCGTTTCTTCACGTAAATCTGGATGAAGGCAGCCCTTTGCTCGTTGTCGACGTAAAATCGTTTCAAGGAAATTGGATCGTTCTCGGAAAGGCCGGCTTCGTCAGCGATTGAACCCGGCCACACTTTCGCCACGGTGAAGTTGGACGATTCGAACATGCCCCCAGGGAGCGGAGTCAGGGACATTCCGTACAGGGCAGGGAAAAGCCTGTCTTTTCGATCCAGCCTGACTGCGGAATCCAGGGGCAAAAAAGGACGTTCGTCCAAATACCGCAGTTCCAACCTTTCATCGCCTCCGGTCGCGACGCGTATCCGGACGAGGCTTCCAGGCTTTCGTTGAAGTAAAAGAGCTTGAGCGGCACCAATATCCTTGGTTTTTCTACCACCGATGTCGAGGAGCCGGTCGCCTTGTTCCACTCCTGCCGCCATTGCGGGATGCCTATAGGTGACTTCAATTCCCTCGATTGATGGGCCCGATTCCTTTTTTGCAAGCGACAACCCGAGCCAGGCCCGGCGCAGTTCACCACCCCTGAAAAGATCCGGCAGGACCTTGATGATCCATACCGAGGAAATGGCGAAATTCAGGCTCTGGAATTGCGGCATTCCCGCAAAGACGACGCCGACCGCCCCTCCTGTCTCATCAAGCAAAGGACCACCTGAATTGCCCGGATTGAGGGCGGCATCGACTTGCATGGTGTCACCGGTCTGCAACAACTTGCGGCCCACAGCGCTCACAATTCCCGAGGTCACCGTATCCTCAAGCCCGGCGGGCGAGCCTATC
>JBAXJV010000345.1:0-3461 GCA_037137675.1 bacterium
AAACACCCTGACGATTGACGGCAAGGGGGTTTTGGGCGGCGCGATTCTCACTAACGTATCATCGCTGCGAATTGGCTATGACGCAACCGTCAGCGGCTTGCTGACCGCTAACAATTCCGTCCTCGTCACCAATGGCGGAGTGGTTTATCTCGGAGCGGGCCCGCACGGGATTGGATTTAATAACACCCAATTAAACTCGACGTCCAATAATATTCTGGAAATTGTTCAAGGCGGGCGGGTGTTTTCGACTGGATTGATTAAAGTGGGTTCGATCGGCGACTACAGTGGGTTTCATTATGACAATCAGTTAGTCATCCGGGATGCTGATTCAGTTCTCAATCTGGGGAACAGCGATTTGATCGTAGGTTGGTGTTCGACCGGCGGAAACGCCGTGTTTCTAAGGCGAAGTTGGGTTTTATGCGATGGTGGTCTGATAACTAACGTGGGTGCCGTGACAATCGGATTCGCCGGGAGTTCAATGATGCTCGCGGATAACAATCGAATCGTCGTGACCAATGGTGGCCGCTTCTACAACCGCGGTGCTATTCAGGTTGGCGGTGGCTTTGCGTCCAACAATTTGATGACTATCACAGGAACTAACTCCCTCTGGGATATGGGCGGCTATAATCTGACAGTGGGCGCTTACCAACTGGCTAAATCGAACACCGCTAATTCGGTGTTCATCGACCAGGGAGGCACTCTCGATAACATCGGGACGCTGACTGTTTACACCAATAGCTTTGCGAATCTGTGCGGCGGCACGCTGGGCGTAGCAAACACGCTTTACACCAACGGTCTGTTCATCGTCGGCGATGGCGCGCAGGCGGCCACACTGAAGGCGCTGGCGGGCGGCACGCTGGCTTTCAACTCCGGCCTGCTGATCACGAACAACGCCACACTGTCGGGTGTCGGCACGGTTGCCGGTGGACCCACGGGCGTTCTAGTCACCAACGGCGCAACCATTGCGCCGGGGTTGTCAGGGGCGGGGACACTGACGATCGGCGGCAGTAATCTGACCTGGAGTGCAGGCGGCACATATATCTGCGAGATCACGAACCTTAATAAGGCTGCTGGAATTGGTTGGGATCTCGTCAACGTCAGCAGCCAGCTTGTATTGAACGGTTCCGGACTCGTGATCAAAATGGATTCGCTGGGCGCAGCGGCGGCCAATTTTGACGCCACCAGGGATTATAACCTCCGAATCCTGAATTATGGAAGCCAGGTTGGTTTTGATCCGGCTAACTTCTCAATCAACACGAATGCGTTCATGGGCTCCGTGGTGCCCTGGACCGTCACAAACGCCAACAACAGCCTGTGGCTGGTGTACCGCGGGTCCGGGGTGACCTATCCCCCCAGCTCCACCTGGAACGCGCCCACCAGCGGAAACTGGAATGTGAACGGGAACTGGACCCCCTCCGGACAACCCGCGAATGATGGCTCCGCCAAACTTGAGTTCGGCGGCAGCGGCGCAGCCTACGCCTCCACCAACAACCTTGGCACATTCCTGCTCAACCAGCTGTTACTCACCGGCTCCAGCGGCGCGTCCGTCACAAACGTGATCGGCGGCAGCACGCTGGTGTTTACCAACTCAGCCGCACTGGTGGACTACTCGGGGTCGGCCACTTACCTGATTACAAACAAACTGCAGGCGGCCACAACCCTCGTCTTCGGCGGCCCGGGCTATGGCGGAACGGTGACAATTCAATCCAACATCGTGGCTACGGGCGGTCTGACAAAACAGGGCCCATGGACGCTGGAATTGAAAAACCTGAACACATTTGGAGGAACCGTGGTGGTGGATTCCCCAATTCAGGACGGCGTGCTGAAGGTGGCTAACAACAATGGACTCGGCGCGGGCAGCGCGGTGATCGTGAGCAACGGCACCCTCTGGACTGCCATGGCGACGGGCGATTATTATTTTGCTTCCACTGCCAGCGGCAATAACCGGCAGGGCCTGATAACGGGCAATGGTTCAGTGTGGAATAATTCCGCAGGTATTTTCAACGTAGGTGGCATTAACGCGACCAATGTAAGTTTGATCGTAGCGGATGGAGGAATGCTCTCCATGAGTTCAACGCTCACTATCGGTCGGAATAACGCCTCTTACAACAGCCTGATTGTTACCAACGGCGGACGACTTTCTTGCAGCGGTGCTGTTCTCGCCATTTCGTCATCGGCAGACCGGAACACTCTGCTGGTCACAGGCTCCAATTCCGTATGTGATCTTGGTGGCAGCCTTACGATAAGCTCCAGCGGCGCCTACAACATGCTGCTTGTTGATCAAGGCGGATTGGCGACTAATTGCGGAGCGATCATTTTCGGTAACGCCTCGGCCGGCGGTCAGCTCGTGGTCGCTAATGGTGGACGGGTGTATGCCAGCAGCCTGACTTTCATGAACGCTTCCGGTTCATTTGCCGGCAGCCTTCTGATTACAGGCAGCAACAGCCTGCTACAGGCGGGCGGCGTATCCAAGCTTGCGAGATTCGCAGGTCGTGGCAACAGAGCAGTGGTGGACCAAAGAGGGACCATTACCAACCTCTCCTGGACTTTGGCAGACGCCGGGGACGGCATTTCGAACAGCGTCATCGTGGCCACTGGCGGACGGATGTTCTGCAACGCTCAGTCAATAATCTGCACTGGGTCCCGGAACACGAACAACACCATCTCCATCTCAGGTGCCGGTTCACTGTGGGATAATGGCGGAAAACATTTGATTGTGGCGAACGGACAAACCAACGTTTGGAATGCCAACACTTGGAATGGCATTTGCATTGCTGCTGGTGGAACCATGACTAATGTGGCCACCTTGAACCTGGCCAACACCAACTCCCCCGGTTCGTCGAGCAACTACGTTACCGTCACCGACGGCACTTTGCAGGCGGACACATTGACCAGTTCAAACGACCTGCCCCAGTACCTGACGATTGACGGGCAGTCACTGGTAACGATTACTAACGCTCTGGTAGCCACGAACATCGCGGTTTTCCTGAACGGCGGCATGTTGAGCGCCAAAAACATGACCTTTAACAATGGCGCGCCGTTCATCGTGGGCGGTTTGGATACATTCCTGATCGATACGGATGGTGTGGCAAAGCTGACCTCCAAGGTCACTCCACAGGCGGCAACATTGAGCCTCCTGACGGGCGGCTCAAGCGTATTCTCGAATGGGTTAGTCATCACCAATCTGGCCAGCCTAACAGGGAGCGGCCTGATCGTAGCCACCAGCACTGTTTACGGCACGTTGAGCCCCGGTGCCGGCATCGGCGTGATTACAAATAGCGGCGATTTGATTTTGAAAGCAAGCGCCACTACCAAGATCGAGATTGCCACCAACAGCACGGCTGGCGCGGGGTGGGATTTATTGACCGTCACCAATGGCACGCTCAATCTGGGCGGCAACTTGAACGTCGTGCTGACCGGCGGCTTTACACCGCTCAATGCGCAAAGCTTTGTGGTCATGA
>JBAXJV010000346.1:0-3459 GCA_037137675.1 bacterium
CTTGATCGTACGCGAGGTAGGGCGAGGCGTCTCGCCGAGCCGTCTTTGCGGCTGAAAAGTGGCTGTTCAGCTGGAACCCGCGCCGGGGGCGTTTTGCGAAAGGCGCGCCCTGCAATAATCGCTATTGCGCGTTTTCTTGACGCCTCAGCATCCTTTCTCCATACTGCATCGGCAACACGCATACACAAATGCTGCGGAGGTTCCCAATGCATCGCAATGCCGTTGTTCGTTCTTTTATGGATCGGTTGCCCGACGAGGGGCTGACATTCGATGATGTTTCGCTGGTCACGCAATACGCAGACTTTTTGCCTGATCAGGCGGATCTGAGCGCCCGCTTTACGCGACGCATTACGCTCAATATACCTTTCGTCAGCGCTGCCATGGACACCGTGACGGAAGCCCCCATGGCGATTGCCATGGCGCTGCTTGGCGGTATTGGAATTATCCACAAAAATCTGACGGCTCAGGAACAGGCCCGTCATGTAAGTACGGTTAAGCACTACCTTAACGGCCTGATTCTCGCACCCATTGCATTTCACTCTGATCAGACGCTTGAGCAGATTCTCGCCATTAAGGCCAAGAAGGGTTACCAGTTCAACGGTTTCCCGATTCTCGACGCCAGCGAAAAGGTCGTCGGCATCCTGACTTCATCAGACCTCAAGTTTGCCACCGACTTCACCGTCCGCGCGCATGTTTCCATGACCTCCACGGTGATTACCGCACCGCCCGCGACGACCCTGCAGGAAGCCTACACGCTGATGCGCAAGCACCGCATTGGCAAGCTGCCGCTGGTGGATGACAAAGGGCATCTGACGGGGCTTTACAGTTATACCGATGTCCGGACATTGATCGAGAACGTCCACCCGCAATACACTCGCGACGCGCTGCACAGGCTGCGTGTCGGCGCTGCGATCGGCCCCGGCGATCAGGACCGCGTCGAGCGTCTGGTGCACGAGAATGTGGATGCGGTCGTCGTGGACACCGCCCATGGCCACAGCCAGGGTGTGCTCGACATGGTGCGCTGGGTTAAAAAGCATTATCCAGATCTGGAGGTGATTGCCGGCAACATCGCCACCGCCGATGCGGCGCTGGCCCTGCGCGATGCAGGCGCCGATGCCGTCAAGGTTGGCATCGGGCCGGGTTCAATCTGCACCACGCGCATTGTGGCCGGCGTGGGGGTGCCGCAGATAACTGCGATCTACGCCTGCGCCAGCGCACTGAAGGGCGAGATTCCGATCATTGCCGACGGCGGCGTGCGTTATTCGGGCGATGTTCCGAAGGCGCTGGTGGCCGGCGCCGACACGGTTATGGCTGGTTCACTTTTTGCTGGCACCGACGAGAGCCCCGGCGAGAAGATCATTCATCAGGGCCGCCAGTACGTGGTCTATCGCGGCATGGGCAGCCTGGCCGCGATGCGTGAAGGCGCCGCCAGCCGCGAACGCTACGGCCAGACCTCAAGCCGCGAGGACGAGCTGGTGCCACAGGGTATTGAAGGCATCGTGCCATACAGCGGATCGGTCAAAAAGGTCATGACGCAGTTTTGCGGCGGCGTGCGAGCGGCCATGGGCTACTGCGGCTGCCGCACGATCGCGGAGCTGCAGTCGCGTGGACGTTTTGTGCGCGTCAGCTTCGCCGGCATGCAGGAAGCCCACGCCCACAACGTGAAGATCATCAAGGAAGCGCCGAATTACCAGTCCGCCTCTTCGGGCGTCTGACCGCCACGCGCTGCCCTTATTCCTTCACAACCGTCAGCCGCACGTTGTCGTAGCAGTATGTGCCGGCGTTTGGCCAGCAGGCGTAAAGCATCACCCGCAGCCACCGCACTTCTGGGGTCATGGCCGTCGGGCGGAAGGGTTTGCTGCGGCGCGCGACCGTGATCCAGGTGTCGCTCGGCGGAACCTTGAGCTGCCCTTTCCATTCGTAGTTGTGAATGTAAGGTTCGTGGTCGCGCGTGCGGCCGGCGCCGGGCAGTTTCTCGTTGCGCTCGGCTTCCCACACGACCGCGATGTCGCTGCCGAAGCGGATGTCGGGCTTCAGTTTGTAGCCGAGCAGCCACACGAACCCGCCGGGCCCGCGCGCGTCAACTGTCAGCCAATAGGCTTTGCCGGGCTCACAGGCAACCGGATCGCTGAAAAACCAGGCGCCCTCAAGTCCTCCGACGGTCGCATATTGTCCGCAACTTCCTGGATTGGGCGCGTTGGTCGGGGAGGCGCCGCGGCGGACCTGCAGCCACCAGGCGCTGGCCTGATCCTGCGGCGGGCGGGTGTCGAAGCGCAGGTAACGCCCGCGCGCCGGATCAGGATCGCGCTCCCAAAAGGTCGTCAGCCCATCCCAGGTCTGCCAGCCGGCGGGAGTGCCGGCTCCATCCTCGAAGCCGCCGTTGCGGAGTAAGTTTTGCGCATCGTCCGCCGCCCGAACTGAGCATGCGCAAGCAAGCGTCGCTGCGACGGCCAATATTCCGAACAGGCGCATCTTGTCAGCCTGAACAACCTTGCGCAGTTACTCGCCCAGAAACAGGGGGCGGATGTGTCTTTCCAGCAGGTTGCGCGTAACCGCCGGGCCGACGAAAGCTTCCGCTGCCGTCACGGCGTTGCGATAGCGCGGGCCCATCTCTGCGGCCGCCTTGTAACCGACGTGCAGTAATTGGCGCAAATGGGGGTTGAACTCGAGGCAGTTGGTATGATTGTGGCGCAGGGCTTTAGCAAACCGCCAGCCTTCCCAATTAGCCACAGTTTCCATTGCTGGCAAATGCGTGCGCTCGATTGCGATCACCGCCGCATAGGGGGCGCAGAACTCGTCGAATCTTGCCAGGGACTGCGCGTAGATTTCCTTTACGATGGCCAGGCCTTCGTCGCCGGATTCCGCAAGCCCCGCCGCCTCTTCCAGCCAGGTAGTTCCAGCCGTTTTCAAATGTACACCGCACTCGCGCCTGCGCGTCACACGGCGGATTGCCGGATAGATCGCAAACTTGTCGCTGCCGGAATGCACGCTTAGTTTGAGGTCCGGCGGCAGCCCGAACTTTCTTACAGCAAAAGCCACCACCGCCGCATCGGCGTCGAATTCGCGTTCAAACTGCGCCGGGTCGCCGATGTAATCAACCCCCTTGTGAAAAGCCCCTGTGAAGCGCGGCGCGATCGTGCGCACCGGCACCTTTTCAGCCGCCAGTGCCGCCAGAATCACGAGTAAATCGGCGGGCGATTGCGGTTGATTGACTTCATCCATCGAGACCTCGACCAGGAATGGCCGTGCACCGCGGCCCTTGGCGATATGGTGGTAGAGGCGCGCCGCTTCCTGAACTGCGGCCAGATACTGGTGTGCGGAAGATTGAAGCGTTGCTGTATCCAGCGGCAGCGGCTCGTCCAGCCCGGGAAGCTGCAGGTTGCCTACGTAAGGTGATAGATGTTTTACCAGCGCATTGACCATCTCGGCAGGCACGGTATGCCCGATGGCATCCGCCAC
>JBAXJV010000347.1:0-3455 GCA_037137675.1 bacterium
GCGCCGCCAAGAAAACCAAAGCCCTCATGATGCACCTAATCGCAGATGCGCCCCTTGCCGAACACGGAAGCGGAAAATCTGAGATCGGCATCTTTGTGACTTGATAGGTAATCCCAAAATAGCCCGTATTTACCGCCTCAGAGGGCGGGGAGATTATGGGAAGCATGACTGATGTGCAAGACGTGTTGAAGGCGATTCGGGAGCCCGGCGCGTTTGGCGGCAACCCGCCGCTGTGGTCCGAGGCCATGGCCGCCAGGTCCGCCGCGATCGCCGTGCATGGAAACCGTATCTGCGAAAAGGGGACAATGTCCTGGATCTGCACATCCCGGCTGGCGGGCGGCATGAATTGGAAGAGCGTGTCGGACAGTTTCAGGCAGGCGCTCGACTTTTTTCCGCGCCACCATCCCGCGCGACACCTCCCTGCAACGGGCCCTCGCTGACTTCCTGCAAAGCGGCAAAACATGGCGCGGCGGCGGCATGTTCCTGCCGAAGGAAGAGATGGGCGATCTGCGCGAAAACATCTACCGGGACCTTACGCTATCGCTCAGTTCGTTCAGCGGCGGCGATAGCCTGCGTGCTTTCCCCGCAAACTAGGTTCACGAGATACGCCCAGAAAGTTTCTTTTTCCACCGTTTCGGCCACAACCTGCGATGGCAGAAAGCGTTGCATCTCACTGACGAAGGCAGTGCGCACACCGGGATCGTTTTTCAAACTGGCCGTACGCTTCCGGAGCAGAGCTGTGAATTCCGGTACGCCGCGCCGATGATCCGCAATCTTGCTGGGGATCAATGCGAGCGGCATCTCGATTCCCTGTTGCTTCAGCCAGGTAATGTCCCACAGGTCCCGATTTTTGATTCGATTCGGACGGAACGCCAGGGCGAGAAGTTTGTCAGCCAGAAGTTCCTCCCGGCTTTGCGCCTGAATGATTAATCCCGATGTCCCCATGTCAACCCCATAGAAATTGCGCAACATCATCGGACGACTATCATGGCTGGGTATGGCGCAAATATCGATGTGGATGCGTTGCGGCGGCAAATCCCGCCTCCCAGGATATGTGAGCACTGTCATTTTCCAGGTGTCGACACCCGATGTCTCCTTGACCGGCGCATCCACCTTAACCATTAGGGCGTACTTCTTTTCCAGCCGATCCACCAGAACACCAGCCAACGCGCTCAGGGTTTCGCGCGTGAAATCCTTCCCCCCCGTAAAATCGAGATCCTCACTTAAACGGGGCGATCCATAACACGCCCGCAAACAGGTGCCCCCGATGAAGGTCATGCCGGCAAGCAGACCCGCCGCGCTCATTTCCCGCAGAATGTCGTGATGAAGCAACTCCTTTTCAACAACAGCTATCACCGAGGTAAGTTCCGGTCTTGCGTTCATGGCCTGCTGGACCAACCGGTCAAATAAGTTCACGCGCCACCTCCCAGTCGATCAGATCCTTGTTACGGCGGGTGGCCCGCATGTCGCGAAGGGCCAGAGCCGGGGATGCCCGCCAGAGCCGGCAAGCCGGATCATACGCGAGGTTATCCGCCACATCATCTGGAGTCCGCGCCGTGTGGACAAACTCAATACGTCCGAAATCGCCGCAGCGAATGACGTTACTGCGTCCCGACGACATGAGCGTGATCCAGTTTACAGGAACCTGGGAAATGACCCCAGCATCGCTAAGGACGGTTTCAAGGCTGATGTAATTGAACTCTCCCGCCCTCAAGAGCGCCGCCGTATGGAACAACATCATGCCACGGGGATAGTCAACCCGGGCGTAAAGATATATGCCCCGGCAAATCCGCTTGAGCAGCCCCGCCTTTTCGGCCCGGCTTAGAATGACCGCCATGTCTTTTTGCTGCGGGAGTGCTCCCTGAAGGTCTGCTGAAGAAAAAAGATAATGCTCCCCATCAGCCAGTTTTGCCAACACCCGCTCCAACTGTTTCATCGGTTGCATTTCTAATAACCATACATAAGGTTGCATTTTTTGCAAGTTTATGTTTAGTTCAACTGCGGCAGCACATTTTGGGAAGATTTACAGCAACAGGGTGTATTGCCGGACCGGCGCGGGCCGGTCACCAGCAATGCTGGAAAATGTGCGGTGGCCTTACGCAGTTCGCGTTTGAGAATGCGGGGCTTGTAGTTCATTCGGCAAATCTAAAGTGGCGCTTTAAGATTGTCACCGTCCACCAGGATTTTCCTGCCGTGATTTTGCTGTTGAATGTCCATGAGATCCGCTAAGGAATTGCGAACGATCCGCGGCGCGCGAGCCAGGGTGGCACTGGGGCGGGTGCGAGAGAGCGCGGCGCGGGACGGTATGGCGAACATGCCCATTTCGGAGATTAACGCTATCGTTGCCGAATGTCCGCCGGGCCAAGGGCAAGGCATGAAAGTCGTGCGCAGATGAGCGCGGACGCCCCAGCCTCTCAGCGCAACCGAGGCCTTCCTGTATCACCGGCTCCAGACACTTCCCGAGACCGCCGGTAAGTTCCGCCTGAATGCAGAGTTACCGATTTCCTTCGACGGTCGGGGCCTGATGGAAGTGGATTTACTCTGCGCGGAGGCGCATGTGGCGATTGAAGTGGACGGGGCACAGCACTTGAACGATCCCGACGCTTACCGCCGCGATCGCCGCAAAGACTGCATGCTGCAGGAAAACGGATTCTTTGTGCTGCGCTTTCTGGCCGACGATGTTCTCGACGCCATCCTGCGCGTCATGTCGCATTGCAAACCCGGATTTCGCCCGTTTTCCGGTCCAGCCTGAATTTACCCAGCGCGACGATTTTTTCCTTGGTTTGCTTTGAAAGTTGTTTGAAGCGGTACTCGACCTTGAGCGCGAGGGAGTGTGAACCGATGCGGCGCGTGAGGGCGAGCTGTTGCGGGGGATTCGCACGCAAAAATCTGGCCGCCTTTTGGCTGCCGGACGCATGTTCCTGATAACGCCGCCTGACGTCTGTGGTGATGCCAGCGTACAAGTGACTCCCGACAGTCCGGATAACGTAAAGGTGCCAGGTCACATGCATTAACCCTTATTCGTTTGATTGCCGGAGCTTGCCTTCATCCTGCGTTCAACCGTCAGATCGTGAAGTTCGGTGCGGCTGCGAATCAGCGGCTACTTTTCAACCTGTTCCAATTCGCGGCCGCGATCCTTGCCCAGATTAAGTGCCCCGAAATCGCCTTTACGCGGAAGTTCGACAGTCAAGCTATGGCAGGTGTCCAGCCAGACCGGCAAGTCTGAGAAAGACAAGTCCAATACATGTCCACCAGCAGTGTGGTCAGCGGCAAGGAAGTGCAGATGATAGCCCGGCACGTTCACGCCCTTCATCCATACAGGACAGCGAAACCCCACCAGTGTGCCGCGGACATTCCGGAATTCGAACACAGCTTGCGAGCGGGCCACCTCGGCCAGCGGCGGATATGGGCGATGTTGTGGTGGCACGCTGCGTGTTCGCAGATAAGCGAAAACC
>JBAXJV010000348.1:0-3436 GCA_037137675.1 bacterium
GGCACTCTCTGTGAAAGTCTTGATTGCCTTTCCATTGCAGGCGACTTCGAACTCCAGCGCCACCCCTTTTGTGTAATTGGTGGGAGTCCGGTCGGTCACGCTGACGGTTTTTGGCGTACGCCCCACAGTGAAGGTAACGAACAACCGGTTCGGCCATGGCGCAGGCTTAAACGCCGCCACCGGCATTGGCGCCGTCCATTCTCCAACTTCAAAAACAGGAAGTTTGATAGATGGCGCGCCTCCTTTACCGGGCCCCGCCGCAGGCTTAGATAAAACTGCCGCTCCGCCTCCCGGTTTGTCCATTGATCTTTTGATCACATCCCCGCCCAGCCCTTCGCCACCGCGTCGCCACTGAATTGAAGTCGGCTCTAAGGGGTCAATTGCAGTGACTCGCACCCGCACTGTCAATTCCTCCGGGACAGTCCAAAGCGGAACTTCCACAGAACCAATATCAACCTGCGTGCTGTCAGCCTGACTCCACGCGGATTGATTTACAGCTGCTGCTATTACTGTAGCGAGGATCATCCATAACACTGGCTTTATCATGCTTAACTCCTGACAGCCGTATTTCTTGATTACCTGGAAAGTCATAAATGCGTCCAAACGTCGCGCAATTCATCTGTACGAGGGAATAATACAGAAGGTGCCATGATGAAACAACTGGAAGATATTGTTCCGGCAAGATTATGCGTCCTGTTTGAACGCCAGCGCTCCGGTCGGGCATTGCTCCACACATTCCGCATAAGCTTTGCGCAGTCCGGCCTTTAGCGGCTGATTGAATGGAACACCTACAAACGAATCAAATCCACGCCCCATAAAAGTCATTCCATATTGTTCACCGGAACGTTCTGTAATTCTGACGCAAATCCCGCACTTGATACACTTGCCCGGCTCGAACACAACGGCGGCATGCGTAACGTCCTTAAAAAACGGCCGGCGGCCTTCGATATTGAAGTGCTTCTGGCTTGCAGCATATATTCCGGCCAGATCACGCAGCTTGCAGCCGTCCGCCTTCCGGCAGTCGCAATGCATGCATCGCATGCTCTCCTTGAGGACATCCTCAACCGAAAACCCGACTCCAGCCTTATCAGCAGGCGCAACTGCGGCCACGGCACCGGACTCCTTCATGAACTCTTCAATCTCACCATCAAGCAGCTTGCCCATGCGGGAGTTAAAAGGGCGGACAGGCCCGGTCACACTCCGTCCCTCCAGATACTGCCCGACCGACACTGCCATCGTCTTGCCATGTCCGCTGGCACGCACGGCCTGATGACCAGCCTGTACCACGGCCCCACCCGCAAATATCTGCGGGTCGGAAGTGCGATGGGTGTGCGAATCCACCTTGACGCCTTTCGCATCGGCATCCAACCCGAATTCAGCTGCCATTTCCGGATCAAACCGGCCCGTTGCAAACACGATTGCGTCATACTCTTTCTTTAATTGCGCCATAGTGATATCGCGCCCGATGGCGGTCTGCATTCTGAAAACAACACCATGCTGCCTGATCACTTCGACATCATAATCAAGCGCGGTTACCGGCAACAGGCGTTCCGGCACCCCATACCGTAACTGCCCGCCGGGCTCAGCCCTGTCATCGAACACCACGCACGCATGTCCATCCTGGACCAGATAAAATGCCGCCGACAAACCGGCCGGTCCGGCCCCAACAATCGCCACTTTTTTACCCGTCGCCGGCTTTTTCTCCTGAACCAGCGGCATCTGCGAACCAGCATCATGGTCTGCGCAAAACCGCTTCAACAGGCATATGGAGACCGCCGCGTCAAAACGCGATCTGCGACAGGCTTTTTCGCACGGCGCCTGACATATCCGCCCGAGTACGCCCGGCAGAGCAATTGCCAGGCGGACCGTTTTAAGCGCCGCCACGAACTGCCCTCCGGCAATCTGCCGTATCATCAGGGGAATATTAATATGTGCAGGACAGGTCAACCGGCATGGCGCCTCGCAGTCGCCGACATGTTCGCTCAGCAGCAAGTCCAGCGCGCTTTTACGCGCATGCTGAATTTCTTCACCCTCCGTTTCCACAACCATTCCATCCTCAGCCGGGGCACTGCATGCCGGCAGCAGCCTGCCTGTCAGCTTGTCCTTTACCATACACACCATGCACGAGCTGAAATGCTTCGCGCCGCTCAGGTGACAAAGCGTTGGAATTTCGATCCCCAAACTGCGCGCTGCATCAAGCACAGTCATGCCTGCGCTGACCGTCAATGCACGGCCATTGATCTTGATTACGCTCATGATTCGATCACCCCCACCCCGGCCTGCCGTATCTCGACTGCGCCAGCCGGGCACACCTGCCTGCAGCTGTCACATTTCGTGCATAAATCCTGCCGCAGCTTGTGCCGCTCGTATGGTGTCACCGCAATCGCCTCCACCGGACAGAACTGGGCGCAGCGTGTGCAACCGATGCACTGATCATTGATGTGATAGGAAATCAGCGCCTTGCATTTGCCAGCTGGACAGACGCCCATGATATGCGCCTGATACTCCGCCCTGAAATGGCGAATCGTTGACAGCACCGGGTTCGGCGCCATCTTTCCGAGCCCGCACAGACTGCCCGCCTTGATAGTGCTGCCGAGGTGCTCCAGGCGTTCAACATCGCCCTGCTCGCCGCGTCCTTCACAGATGCGATCAAGTATTTCCAGCATGCGCTTCGTGCCAACCCGGCAATGCGTACACTTGCCGCATGACTCACGCTGCGTAAAAGTCATGAAATAGCGGGCAAGATCCACCATGCAATCGCTTTCATCCATGACCACCATTCCGCCAGAACCGACAATGCAACCAGCCGCATCCAGCGCCTCGTAGTCAACCGGAGTATCCCACAGCGCCGCAGGAATGCAGCCGCCCGATGGCCCGCCGATTTGCACGGCCTTGAAGCGCTTGTCCGTACCGGTCCCGCCGCCGATTTCCTGCACGATCTCGCGAACCGTGACGCCCAGCGGCACCTCAATCAAACCGCCGCGCAATACTTTACCGGCAAGCGAGAAAACCTTCGTGCCCTTGCTCGTCGCCGATCCCAGCGCCGCAAATTTTCCGGCGCCATTCCGGATGATCCACGGAACCATGGCGTATGTTTCGACGTTGTTGATATTCGTCGGCCTGCCCCACAAACCGCTCTCTGTCGGGTACGGCGGACGGAAGCGCGGCATGCTGCGCCGGCCCTCAATCGCCGCCAGCAAGGCTGTCTCCTCGCCTGCCACATAAGCGCCCGCACCTTCAATAACTTTAAGTTTCAGCCCTGAACCGCTGCCGCAGATATTTTCGCCAAGAAAGCCGCGGCCTTCCATCACTCCGATCGCCGCACGCACCCGCCGCAGCGCCAGCGGATATTCGGCCCGGATGTACAGATACCCTTCGCTCGCCCCGATCGCGCAGGCGGCAATCGCCATTCCCTCCAGCACACGATAAGGAAACG
>JBAXJV010000349.1:0-3416 GCA_037137675.1 bacterium
CACCAATGTAGCCAATTCCACAATGGAGCGCGTCACGGTAACGGGGGGATTTCCGCCCAACGGGGCCTATGGGTGCGGGATCGGGGCGTGGAAATGCACGGGTCTTGTGTTATCCGAATGCGCCATCGTCTCCAACGTCTTTAACGTCGCAGCGGACAACGCGATGAGGGGCGGAGGCCTTTATGCGGAGACTAGCACACTGACACTCAGCAACTGCGTGGTGAGCCGGAATGTCCTGAACATCACCGGGAACTACGGCGGCGCGTCGTTGAGCGGGGCGGGGCTGTACCTGTCCGGCGGTTCGATGACTGTGATTGATTCCACCATTTTCGGCAATGCCCTGATCCAGACCCGGAACATTCCGTCGGGGGGCGGCGTGACGGTGAATGGCGGGCTTTGCCGGCTGCGGAACTGTCTGGTGCAGGGGAACAGCTCGTATCGCGGCCCGGGAACCGGCCTCTATCTGTCCGGCGCGTCCACCACCATCCTTGAAAACTGCACCGTGGCCTATAACATCGGGCAGGGGATCGCGCGAAGCGCCGGCACGGTGATTGCGACCAATTCGATCATCTGGGGGAATGTGGTTGACGTCACGGGCGCGGTAAGTCTGGCCAGCTGCGACATCCAGACAGCCGACGCCACCTGGACCAACGGAGTCAACGGCTGCTTCAGTTCCGATCCCCTATTTGAATATGGGTACTACTTGGCGGAGGGAAGCCCCTGCCGGGGCGCCGGCACGAACTCCTCCGCATACTGGGGGTTGACGAATGTGACGACACGGGTCGGCGGTGCGCCCGATGCCGGGGCGTCGGTGGATCTGGGCTACCACTATCGGACCGGCTTTGACCTTTCCTATGCAGATCTTTACGTGGCGCCGGGGCCGGCGGGCAGCGATGGCAACGCCGGTACGAATCCGGCCCTACCCCTGACGACAATCGGGAAAGCCATGGCACGGGCTCGTGATGGCACGCGGATCCATGTCGGATCGGGGACTTACACGACCAACACCGAGGCCTTCCCGCTGTCGATGAGTTGCATGAACGGGGTTGCGCTTCTTGGAACCAATCCGCTGACAACGGTGATTAATGCGCGGGGAAGCGGCAAGCAGGTCATGACGCTCGACCGGTGCGACGGCCTGCGGCTCGAAAAGCTGACGTTCACCGGCGGCAAACCCGTCACCCGCCCGATCTACGGGTGCGGGTTGTCCATGACGGACTGCGGCGGCGTGAGCGTGTCCGATTGTTCCATCAGCTCCAATGAATATCTGACGGCGGGCGATGCGACGATTTGGGGCGGCGGCCTTTACATCTCATCCAGCAGCGTCACGGTCAGCAACTGCCTGGTGAGCCAGAACCGGTTGATCATCCTGGGGAATTACGGTGCCTCGCTGCTGGGCGGAGGCCTGCACCTTGACGTCGGCGGGTTGCTGGTGATTCGCGAGTCCGTCATTTCTTCCAACAAATGCAACGCCCAGTCTGGCCGGGAGGGCGCCGGGGTCTATGTCGGCGGGGGAGCGTGCCTGGTGCGGAACTGCCTGGTGGCGGGGAATTCAAACCCGGGCGACACGGCGTCCGCCGGCGTCAGCGGCAAGGGCTCCGGCCTTTACCTGAACGGCGCCGGCGCCAGCATGACGATTGAAAGCTGCACGGTGGCGAACAACGCCAGCCAGGGGATTGGCCAGGCGAGCGGGATGCTCACCGTGACCAATACGATTCTCTGGGGAAACGGGGATGATCTTACGGGCGCGGTGGCCGTGGCCTTCAGCGACATCCAGACCGCCGACAGTTTCTGGACCAATGGCACCAGGGGGTGCATCAGCGCGAATCCGCTGTTTGCGAATGCCAGTGCGGGCGACTTCCATCTCTCCAAAGTATCGCCGTGTGTGAATGCCGGGCTGAATCAGAGTTGGATGAGCGGAAGTCCTGATTTGGGCGGCGGCAAGCGGGTGTTGTCAGGCACGGTCGATATGGGTGCCTACGAATCTCTTTTGCTACCCGGATTTGTGATGCAGATCAGATAGAGGCAACACCCTGCGCACGATGGTCATGGCACCGCCGGTGCCGCGCTTCCCATCTTCGTGATCCGACCACATCCCGCACGCCCGCTATCATCCGGAGAACTCATACTGGCTAATTATCGGAGAGTGGGGCGCCATCAAAACCGGCTTGCGCTGGATAACGGACAGGGCCATTTACAATGAGCTCTGACATGACTATATAAGGTCGCTAACCAAAGGCGTACGGTAAATAGACATAATTCCCGCATAAAGGCGTCGCGGGCAAGATTCCTCAGGATTAAACACAAACGACTGAACAAGCGCTTCTGAAATTGTTGTGAGACTAAACGGGCGGCGGATTGTCAAGCGTTTGTGTTCGGAGCGTTCCTGACGGAGTATTTTGCCGGCATGGAAGACCCGGCACGTCACACGGTGTGCTTGTCAACGCCTGATTCGTCGGCGATGGTTGCTGATGTATTCAAGCGAACATTTTACCCGCTTGTTTCCCATGCTCCGCCATGCGCCTCCTTATGGCCTGTTGTATCTTCGCCCAACCGCTAAAGCGCTAAAGCAAATCCGGCTTTTCGATCGGTCCACCATATGTTATTAAAATGATCATGCAACCAATTCAACGCCTTCATGGCGGGCTTATTCCATTCTGGATGCTTTGCGATGCCTCGACGGTGTCCGAAAAAATTGCCTTTATGCGCCGCTGTCGCGCGGGCGGTATCAAAGCGCTGACGCTGCATCCGCGAGCAGGCAACTTGATCCCGTTTGCCAGTAGCGAGTGGTTCGTGATGATCAAGGCGCTGGTTGCGGAGGCCGCCCGTATTGACATGAAGTTGTGGCTGTACGACGAGGACCCCTATCCCAGCGGTGCAGCTGGCGGACTGGTGATGAATGAACGGCCGGATCTCAAGTCGCGAGTGATGGTCAGCGTTGAAAAGCCCGCCGCACTCAAAGCCGGCGAACTCTGGTTTATCGACCGCCGGCGGGTGATTTGGGCGGGATTGGCGCCGGTCAAAGCCGGTCTCAAGTCGTGTGATTTGACCGCAACGGTCGGACCTTTGCGCAGCGACTGGTTTGCCGCCGAATGGGACAGCCGTTATTACTACGAGGAAACTCCCTTGTTTCCTTGTGTGCGCGGTGCGGCTGTACGATCGGTTAACGCGATGCGCGTGCCGGTGATTCCGGCGGGGTTCAAACTGATGGCAGTACTGGAGGGGTTTACCGGCCTGGATGGTCCGTGGGGCAGCCTGCCCGATCTGTTGCATTCCGAGACCTTCGGAGTTTTTAAACGGCTGGGACTGGATCCTTACGTCGTGGCCATAGGTAAACATTTCGGGAAAACCGTACCCGGCATCTTTACGGACGAAGCCAAACCGCACGGAGCTACGCCTTTCACAGCAGAGCTCTTCAC
>JBAXJV010000350.1:0-3412 GCA_037137675.1 bacterium
GGCAGGCGGGCGAGCGCGGAAAAAGGCAGGGCGGGTTGCGGGCGCCGGCGAAGCACTATCCAGGCGGCCGCAATCAGCGGCAGCAGGAGCAGGAAGGCAAGTGGAGCGGCAAAGCGAAACATGATCAGCCACCCCCCCCCGTCCGGAGCGGAATGCCGGTAGACGTAACAGCGCGGGCTTCGGCGTCCGTCTCGATATACGAACGCGCCGTGTTGAGCGATTGATCCACGCCGTCCCGTTCCGGCGTGAAAGCCGCATACTTGACCAGGTCAGCCGCCTGCAAAAAGGCACGCAGTCTGGCCACGACCACTGGCGTAAAGCGCACGTCATGGCTGACGGCATCGAGAAATTCCTCAGTTGTCTGTTCCGGCGCGCGAATGGCGTGTGCGCGCTCGATGTAGGCTCTCACAATGCCTGTCAGTTCAAAGTAAAAATCCTTCACGCGCTGGTGCCCGACAAGATCCCGCGCCAGGAGTTCCTGAAGCTCCCTGAGTGCGCGTTCCTTCGGCGATAAGCGGCGCAGCACAATTTCGCGGCGCCAGCGGCGCAGCAGGCGGTATGCTCCGTAGCCCAGTGCCGCCGCCATCAGCAGCGCCAGCACGGACAGCAGCACGTTGCGCGGCGATGGTGGAATCCAGGTTGCCCGGTCGGGAGCCGAGACGCTTGCAGGGAGTGCGCCATTAACCAGCGGGGCTTCCTCGAACACAATTGGCCGCGTGGTGAGCCAGTCCGACGCGCGCAAGCGGTCTGTGCGGAGCCAGGCAACGATCAGCGGCGCTACGCGGTGTTCGGTGGCAGCCAGAGGTGTGAGCTTCACAATACGCTCCACTTCGCGCCGCCCGGCGCGAAGTTGTGGTTCGCTATCGTACGAGCCGTTCATGGTGAACCCGCTGAAGCGGTTTTCCAGGGGCGGCAGGGTGATGTCGAAGTTGGTTGGAGCGGATACGCAAATGCGCAGGATCATGTCCCGGTCCAGATGCGCCAGGCCGGTGTCGGCGCGCAGCGTAACAGTTACACCATCCGAGCTGATTGTTTCGGTGCGCGGCTGGTCGGCGTCAGCGCGGCTTTTTGCAGGCGTGGTATGCGGCGCGCAGGCAACGCCCAGCGTTGCCAGCCAGACCAGCGTCAGGAAGCTTCGCAAATGCTTGCGGGTCGTTTTCATCGCGTATGACTTTCAGTCCGAATTGGATGTTGAAGCGCGCTTGTTGGCCGTTTTCAGATAATTGGCTGGCGTGTAAATGTGAATGCCATTAAAAATGGCAAGGTCGAGCAGGTGATGGTCGCCGGAAACGATCACATCCGCATGCGCTGCCAGGGCGCACTCCAAAATCATATTGTCAGACGGGTCTGCGGCGACGGCCTGAACGCGAGCAGCGGGATTGATTACTTCACAGACATCGTGCAGCTCCTCGATGAACCGGAAGGACTGCTCCGGGGAAAACCCGAATTTAGGACGTCGAAGAACCGCGCGGGTTTCATCCAATATCTGAAAAGACAGAGTGCAGTCAAGCGCTCCGCTGATAACCAGTTCCAGAACCTCGCGTGGCGGACCTCCGAAAAGTATCGCTGAAATAAGCACGTTCGTATCCAATACAATACGCTGCCGCTTCATTGGTTTCAGGCCTTCTGGTGACGATACGCATGAATCTCCGATGCAAGATCCGCTTCGGTCAGATTCCCGCCCGCGACCACAGATTTGCCATAGGTGAAGATTCTGTTCCATCGTCGCTTGCGATCGATGTAGAGGCGGGCGGCTTCCCGGAGTAATTCAGAGCGCGAGCGGGATTCAATCCGGGCGGTTTTGTCAATTTCCGCCAGCAGGCTTCCCTGAAAAGATATGTTGACCGTGGTTGTGTCCATAATGGTCTTTCCTCTGTTTATGGTACATACAATCATTGTATGCAGTCAAGCGCGGGTTCCCCTGAGCCGTTTTCATCGCTTTCCGCCGCGACTGCGGCGGCGGTGTTTGCGTTGCTGGAAGAGGCGGTGGACTTCCTGGACAAAGGGGTGGTCGGTGGCGAGGTCGAGAGCATCTATGCGCAGGCGGCGAAAAGTTTGCGTGAGGGCCGTATTTTCAGCTGCGGCGCGGGCGCGGAAGCCGTCGCGCAGGCGGCGTGACGAGGTGTCCACCATCACCATTGAGCCGGTCTCAGGATCTTCAAGTTCCACCAGTCCGGCGTCGGGCAATTCGAGTTCCCTGGGGTCTTGAATACGGGCGCATAGCAGGTCGTGATGGCGGGCAGTTGCGCGCAGTTCCTTTTCGTAGTTCTCTGCGATGAAATCCGAAACCAGAAAGACCACTGCCCGGCGTTTCTGCACGCGATTAAGGAAGCGCAGCGTGCCGGCGAGATCTGTGCCGCGCCGGGTCTCCTCCATTGCCAGCACCTCGCGCACCAGACGCAGCACCGCCGTGCGGCCCTTGCGCGGAGGGAGATAGCGTTCGATGCGGTCGCTGAAAAGGAGCAGGCCTACTTTGTCCTGATTGCGCACGGCGGAAAGCGCCAGCAAGCCGGTGAGCTCGGCGGCGACTTCGGCCTTGGAGCGGTCGCCCGAGCCGAAGCTCTGCGATCCGGAAATGTCCACGACGAAGAGGATCGTGAGTTCGCGTTCCTCGCAGAAGCGCTTGACGTAGGGGTGCCCCATGCGCGCCGTAACGTTCCAGTCAATGGAGCGCACGTCGTCGCCGGGCGTGTATTCGCGCACTTCGTCGAATTCAATGCCCTGGCCCTTGAAGACGGACTTGTACTCGCCAGAGAGGTGTTCGTCCATCAGGCGGCTGGTGACCACCCGGATGCGACCAACCTGCTTCATTAATTCATGTACGTCCATTGGCATGTGAAATTGGACGGGCGGTTTGGTTTCGCAGCCCGCGTGATGGATCGTAATCCTTCAGCTCGGTCGCTGTCAATATTTGGGAGGGTACTCCAAATGTGCGGCTAAGGTTCTGTTTTCCGGCGTGGGATAGCCGCCTTGTCAGCCTCAGCGGCTCACCGTGACGGTTCGCCCTACCCATGTCTGGTTCACAAGAACAACTTGATCGTACGTGCGGTAGGGCGAGGCGTCTCGCCGAGCCGTCTTTGCGTCTCAAAAGTGGCTGTTCGTAAAAAACCAGTGCCGCTTACCCGCACATTGGGGCTGGTATCGCCAGACAAGCCTTGATCAATATTCAGAATCGGCGTAGTTTTCGAACGGAATCAATAATAACGAAAGGACCTCAGCCGTGAAATTCTCAGTCATACTTGGCAACCTTGGCAATACGTGCGACCGGTTTCTCTCGACTGGTTACAAGGAACAGCCATCGAAAGAAGAAATGGTGCGTCAGGCGGCATCCATTCCGGGCGTGTCCGCCGTTGAACTTATAGGCAGCTGGGATATCACAGAGAAAAATGTCGCGCAGATGCGCCGCCTTCTC
>JBAXJV010000351.1:0-3389 GCA_037137675.1 bacterium
TTGCGATAGAAACCCGTCCTCCACCACCCGCGCCGGCGAAGGTTCCACCGGTGCCCCCGTCAGCCTGAATTCTGCCGGAATTGGTACCGCTTAACGTGTTGCAAAGAATAAAAATGCCGCCACCGGCTCCACCGGCCCCATAATTTACGGGACTATTGCCTGCCGCGCCCTTGGCGTTGAGCGTCCCGTCGATGATCGCATCCCCGGTGACCTCGAACCAGATCAGCCCCCCACCATTATTATAGGTAACATATCCTGCCCCATAGCGGGCTCCGCCACTGCCGGGGTGTCGGGGTGCATTGGTCACGCCGTAGGCACTGCCGCCCGCCGTTCCACCCTGGCTGTTGCCACCTTTGCCGCCATAGCCGCCCCCGGCCATGCTGGTTCCTTTCCCATAGCCGGTTCCATAGGCGAACCCCCGTCCTTCCGCATTGACGCCGCCGCCCCTTTGGATGAACAGATTGCCGCCCACCTGGAAACGAACGGATCCACCGTTGGTCGATTCTGAGAAGGGATAAATCCAGCAGTTGGTGGCGACCGACAAAGTGCCGGTCACAGTCACCAGTGTTCCATAGGAATTGGCTGTGTTAGTCCTGCCACCATACACAATCAGAGTAGAACTGTTGGTCATCAATAAATTGCCGTTGCATTGGAGGACCGCGCCGGTGGGGACGATCAACCCGCCAGAGGCCAAGGTGAGCCCGCTGGATAGGGTCCAGTTATACCCGGCGGGAATGGCCAGGGTGGAATTAATTAGCACAAGGCTGTTGGCGGTCCAGGCGTTGGTGTTGCCAAAATGAATATATCCATTAAACGCATTCAAGCCACTGCCGGACCAGGCGCTGATGGCTTTATCCATCAGATCCGGGTTCGGAAACCACAAGGTGCCCATCTGTGGGGCATACGTCTCAGTGGGCGAAGCAACGTCGATGGTAAGCCATCCTGCGACGCCGCGGTTGGCCGAACATTGGACGCCGGGTGTGCCGTCCAAGCTCTGATAATCGATGGCAATCCGTCCGCCGCCGCCGCCGCCGCCGCCACTGCCGCCGCTTCCGCCATTAGCCCGCAAGAGGCCATTGGTGGAGCCTCCAAAGGTGTTGCAGGTGATGTAGATGGCCCCCCCGGATCCGCCTGCGGCATAGTTGGGGGGAGTGGGCGTCGTAACTCTTCCGGCGTTGGCGGATATCAAGCCATTCATGATCATGGAGCCCGATGCCTCAATTCGCACCGCGCCACCCCCGTTGTGACCGCTGGGACCGCTGTAGCCTGCTGTGCCGCTACCGGGACCCAGGGGGGCGTTTGCTGAGCCATACGGATTGCCAATGGCCAAAAGCGCGCCGCCCATTCCGCCTTTCCCCCCATACCCGGCGCCGCTTCCTCCGGTGCCGATGGAACCGGCGCCGGGGCCATTCCCTTCAGCATACCCCAAGGCGTCGACATTGATGGTCGCCCCGGTATGCACGATGATGTTGGAACAGACGATCCACACCCGATTCGACATCTGGTTGTTGGTGAAAGCCGAAGGCAACGTTACCGTGCCGGCATTGCGAAGAATCACATTGGAGGCATTGACGGCGGTCGTCCAGTTGGAGCAGGTCAGGTACCGGTTCGAGATGATCAGCGCACCCAGAGGGGCGGTGGAATTGGTCAGGAAGACGTTGGTGATCGTGGACAGCGAGGAATCGATGAGGACCACGTCGCCCGTTGATGGCGCGCCGGGGGGCGTCCAGTTCGAGGCGGTGAACCAATTGCTGTCGGAACCGGCTGTGGCGCTCCATGTTTTTGTGACGGGCAGCAGCCCGATGGTAAACGACACGGCCGGATTGGCCCACACATCGCCCAGCGAGTTGGTGGCATAATAGCGATAAAAACAGGTTGCCCCGATATTCCCGGTAACCACGCAACTGAGCGGGCCGACGGTGGTTCCATCCCCGAATTGATTCGTATTGGCCCATGTGCCCATGCTGCCGCCACCATCGGTGGGACCCCAGAAGATGAAAACCTTGGTGCCCGATCCGTATCCGGTCGAGGCCAACGTGCCGTTGAGCGTGGCGACGGGCGTGCAGTCGACCGTGGCGGCGCCGTTGAAAATCACCGGCCGGCCGCCGTCGTCGGGGTCGCCATAGGAGACAAACGAACTATTAGCCATGCTTTGGTAGGCGGTCGCCATCCAGTTGGAACTGCGATCGATGCTCGAAATCCGCACCTCATCGATACGCCCGTCGAAAGGAGTATTCCAAGCAGATCCCCCGGACCCGAGATAAAGCGACCCGCCAGCCGCGCTAGCCACGGCATTCGTCACGGCTAAGACCCGCACGCCATCCACGTAAAAGACGCCGGTGGTTGTCGAACGTGTGTAGGCGACGTGTTTCCAGGTGCCACTGGGGATGCTGTTGCTGCTCGTCCGCCAGGCGTTTCCATAAAATGATAGATGGCGAACCGCACCGGTCAGCGCGAAAATGAAATTAGCGTTATTGAAAGCACCGGCAATCGCCATGTTATTGCTCGAATTGGCGTCCATGTTGATCCAGGCACTGATGGAGTAGGCGCCGGACAAGGCGGGGAAAACATTGGATGCCGTGAAATAGGCGGTCGGGGTGAAGTCACAGGCGTTCCCAGCCATGCCGGGCGCGGTGGCAATCGTGCCCGAGACACTGCTTCCCCGCCGGTTGGTGCTTGAATCTCTCATCGCAGAGGTGTTCGTGTCCATATGCCAGACACCCAGATAAGCATTAGACCAAGTGGCGCCATTGGTTGCCGTCGCCGGCAGGCTGACCCCCTTGCCCCAGAAGGCCCAAATCTTAGTAGTCGCATCGGTTACCGCAGGAACCTGGACCCAGACATAGGAATTACCATTTGTGTTCCAGGTCTCCACCTCGTAATTCAGCGGAGTGCCGTTAGCGGAAGAGGAAAAACGGAGATCGCCATAGGGCGGGGAAATAAAATCCCGGTAACTGAATCCGGCCCCGGATGTGGTATTGCTTAAAACCACCAGAACCGGGAAATTCGCCAGTGTTTCCGTGACTGGGGGGGGGGTATAACCCGCAAGCGTGATCGTCATTCGCTTGTTCCAAGTGGTTAAGTCCTCTTGTGCGGTGACAACGGTGGCACAGAGCCAGAGAGTCGTTAAAAACCAAGTGATGGATCTGGAGCGTAAGCGGGGGGGATATGACATGTTAGTAATAGGGTGCCTCATTTGCCTGATTCTTGATGATAAGAAATCGCTTTTCTGGATGAGCGCCATCACAGGCGTATGTCACTAAAGTGGAGCCGGATTGTCAAGCGCACATTGGTTCATCCCAAATGTGCGGCTAAGGTTCTGTTTCCCGGCACGGGATAGCCACATTATCAGCCTCAGCGGCTCACCGTGACGGTTCGCCCTACCCATG
>JBAXJV010000352.1:0-3375 GCA_037137675.1 bacterium
GTCCCTGCTTGGCATCGAAACTCCAGAGCGGATCTGATCATGCTGCACGTTTTCGTATTCAGCCAAACTCAAGGACGCCTGATCAGTCAGGACGTTTCCATAGATCTGTTAAAAGTCCTGATGCAGGACGAAGGCTTACAGTTCTGGGTGGACGCGAATGATGTGAGCGACGACGAAGCCAAGCAACTGCTCGACGAAGTCTTTCACTTCCATCCGTTATCAATCGAAGACTGCCTGACGCCCAGCGACCGGCCCAAAGTCGAGGAATACAACGGATACCTGTTCATGATCCTGCATGCCGTGGACTATAGCGCCAGCGAATTCCGCACAACGGAGCTGAACCTTTTTATCGGCAAAAACTTTCTTGTGACCTTTCATCGTGATCCCTTGCGCAGCGTCACGGCCACGATTGAACGCGTCAAGAAAAATGCCTCGGCCGTGGCGCGCGCGCCCGACCGCCTGACTTATACGATCCTGGATCTCCTGCTCGAAAACTACGCTCCGGCCATGGAGCAGCTCAACACCGATATTTCCAACATTGAGGAATCTGTGCTGCGTGATCCCAGCCAGGAAATTCTGCCGAGAGTCATGCAGTTAAAATCCCAGGTCATGACGCTGCGCCAGATTGTGGGTCCACAACGCGACGTGATTTCCAGGCTCGCCCACGGTGAGTTCAAAATCGTACGTCCCAGCATGCTGCCGTACTATCGTGACCTGCTCGACCAGCTCGTGCGCATCAGTACTCAGGCTGACAATTATCGCGAAGCGTTGACCAGTACGCTGCAGGTTCACCTGAACCTCCAGCAAAATCAAATCAACCGCGTCATCAAGGTCCTGACTGTCATGGCCACGCTCGCCATGCCAATTCTGGCCGTAACCAGTTTTTACGGCATGAACGTTCAGCAGTGGCCCAGCACCACGCATTCCATCCACTTCAGTTACATCTGGGTTTTGGGGCTTTCCGGTGCGCTTACCGGATTGATCTATTGGATCATGAAGCGCAAAGGGTGGAACTAAGCAAGCTTTGTAACGAATTGCTCGTCAAACAATGCGGCCAATTCGGGTGTGACGGGTCCGTGTGACCAGATGGCTACTTTGATGTTGGTCTCGCGGGCAACCTGGATCAGGGGCTCAATATCTTCCGGCATGGGCATCTGCGGCAGCTCCATGATGATGTGAACAGTCTTGCGTGCCATGGCGCCGGCGTCGCGCCGGTTGGATAGCAGCAGCACGATATATTCAAGCAAGGTGAAGCAATCCGCGTCCCTTACCGCCACTACGCCGCAGCGGTTGAACCATGCGGTATCGAGCGCATATTCCCCGTTGGCAGGCACTTCCGGATCGCCATAATCGAGTTTTGGAAGACGCCATACCGGCCAGCGACCGACAGCCACCCTCGGCAGCCAATCCTGTCCCGGCCATGGATCATGCGCGCCGAAATAAATGAAGCTCTCGCCTTTCTTCACCACCCGTTCGGCATAGGCTTGCGGGGTCATGCTGGCACTCACGGGTGGCTGTACCAGAACCGCATGCTTTTTCGCGAAGAGCGAGTCAAGCCATCGGCCTGAGATCGGAAGCGGACAATATCCGCCGGCGGTGGAGTTGAGGCGCGTCAGATAGTCTATCGCCACCCGCAGCAGAGCCAACCACAAAACCAGACGAACCAGCAGCAAATTAATGCGATCGAGCCGGTTGGCAGCCAGCAGGTCGGACTCGCGCAGGAATCTCACGGTGGGCTCCGAAGCCTCAACAGGCAGAGAGCTGGCCACAGTCTGCACAGTTTTCTTGCTCTTAGTGCGCAGTTGCTTGCCCTGTTTACGGTACTCCTGTGCGGGGGCTTCGGGGTCGCCTTCGGCGAAACGCAGCGCTGTGGCAGTTGCGTCTGTATCGCTTGTGGCCCCGGCCGCCTGCCGGGCTTTGACTACAGCGGCCATTTCGTCGTGACGGTCCAATTCAATGGCGCTGACAATTGTTGAATTGAAGTCAGCCAGGATCAATCCAGCCGCTGCAGCGCCCAATGCCAGAAAACAATAGTAAGGACGTGTTCGACGCCGGAAACTGATCCAAAGCAATACGAGTGCCGTCGCCCAGGCGATGATGGATAGAATGCCAATCACGCCAAAATATGCATATAGTTTGACGATCATTTGCGATATTTCCGCGTGAGTTCCAGATAATGCGTAAAGGAGTAGTATACGATATTGACTCCGATTTCAATGGCCCCTTCAGCCAGCTTGGCGTCCATGCCTGAGCGTCCGGTTTTCCAGGCGTCGTTGACATCGCCGGGATGATAGAAGATGGCCCAGCGTCCCTTGTATTTGACCCCCTGCGCACGCGTGCCGCCATGATGCCAGAGCGGCGGCGCACCATTAAGGAACGGGAATGGAAACTGAAAAATCGGATCGTCATCAGAAATGGCGGTGAGTGGTTCACCGGGGAATATGCGCTTGGCCAGGCTTCTGAAATTTGGGTCCCAGCGCGGACTGCCGCAGTCGGCGAACAACATGCCGCCGCCCATCAGATATTCCTGCAAGACCGCCACATCCCGCTGCGACACATTAATATCCCCGGATCCCGTCATGTAAACAAATGGCGGGGCCATGCCTTTGGGATACCTTGTCAGAAGGCTGATCGAATGACTTTCCGACTGCCCTGCAACGTTGAAGTCCGTAAGCTTTTTGAAGGCATCCAGGAAATTCATGTCGGCCCGCGACACGGCATCCATGCCGTCGTCCCATCCCTGGCCGCTATACTCCAAACGTATAAAACGAACCTTGGAGTTCTCCATGCCGTCTGGCCAGCCGCCATTTTTGCCACCACCCGCGCCCATTTTACCGCTTCCAGAGCCCATTTTGCCGCCAACTCCGCCGGCGCTCATCACGCGTGTCGGATCCGCAGCGTAGGTCAACTTACTTTCCTCTTCCACTTTTTTGCTTACATCTGATTCGTCAAGGTCCGGTATGTGGAACGAAATCGCTGATTGCGGGTTCAGCATGAAGCGTTTCTTTTTCTTTTTAACCTTCTGCGTTTTGACGACAACCTTGGGACTGCCAGCTACCTGTGGCGTGCCGCTGCCCTTGGGCACCCGGTAGGGCTCGATGCAGCCCCAGAAGGTGAGCAGCCATGGAATCAAAATAATCACCAGCAGGTGAACGCCGAAGCTGGACCATAAGCTTTTACGATAGGCCGGATCGCGGCCGTGTGTGCGTAGGTTTTCGAGAATCAGATCGCCTGGCGCGGGCCGTTGATCATTTGCGCCGGTGTAGAGGTTGATCACCGCACGCCGCCAACTGCACAAATAGAGCCCCAGCAGCGCCAGTGCCGTCAGGGCCGCTGGCAGTAGCAGATCGTAACGCCAGAAGAACATTGTCAGCG
>JBAXJV010000353.1:0-3375 GCA_037137675.1 bacterium
GTTCCCGGATCTTGACCGGATCAACTTTTCCGTCTGCACGATCTGTCATGGATCGTCTATCCTCGTTTTTATTCTTTGCGTGCTGCTGCCGGTGAACTTATGTTGACCAGATCCTGCTCCCGCAGCCCGCGCTGTGCTCGCTTGCAATGGTCAGTCTGGAGAAGAAGAAAAAGGCCATATGCCCGATTTTCGTGAAGGGCAAGGCTATCAGTAGGAGGTCGCCGGTAAATATGTGCATGGTAAGCACGGTTTTATAGTCGAATAATAGTTGATGATAGGCAAAAAAGCCGGTGAGATAAGGCGCAATTGCAAGAAAGAGCACAGCATAGTCGTCCCTGCTGGAAATCGCCGCTACCCTTGGAATGGCAATGCGACGCATCAGGAAGAAGAGCGCGCAAGCTAGCACGAGGATGGTCATCAAATCCGCCAGGCCATCCGGGAGGCACGGCAGCCTGATGCCGGAGGCTCTGTAAAACATTAAATTGTGGGCCAGCAGTAAAACGGGCGCCGCAAACAGGCACAAATGAAACACCGTGGACACTGTGATCATGACAAAATGGCGGCTTAGCAGGCTGTTTTGGAGGCGGGCGATCTTGTCCAGCTTACGCTCTTCCAAGGTGCTGGGCGAAAGTGGCTGGTCCTTCTGGTTTGCGACCGGACAGAGCACAAGGTCACGCTTTTGGGTAATCCGGAACAATTTGACAGCCCGGTAGATAAAGCCGCCAACGCAGATGATTGCGGACATCCACAACAACGGGCCACTGACAAATTCATACATGGATACACCTCTTCAGCGTGGAACTACTGATCGAATTCCCGCTAGTCTCACAGAAAAAACGGCATGCTCCAGCGCCACGGATCCGGGTGTGGCGCTAGAACAACCCTGTAACCTTGCCGGTTTCGAGATCCACATCAATATTCCTGAACGAAGGACTCGAGGCGGTGCCCGGCATCAGTTTGATGGTCCCGGCCACCGGCACTATGAAGCCGGCCCCCCTGTAGATTAAAATGTCGCTGATCGGCAGCACCCATCCTTTTGGGCGGCCCTTCAAATTCGGGTCGTGCGAAAGGCTCAAATGGGTTTTGACCATGCAGGTTCCCATGTCCCTCGTCGTGCTGTCCTGCTCGTACAGCTTCAGTTTTGCAAGCGCCACATCGGAATAGGTGACACCATCGGCGCCGTATATTTCCCTGGCTATCCGCTCGATGCGCTCCCGTAACGGGGTGTCCAGTTCGTACAAGTAACGGAACTGGCTGGGCTGTTCGCAGGCTGCCACCACCGCTTCGGCCAGCTCCACAGCCCCTTCGCCACCCTTGAGCCAATGCTTTGACAGGGCACACCGGGCTCCCGCCTGTTCCGCTATCTTCCGGACGAGGCGGATCTCTTCCGGCGTGTCTGTGTAGAAATGGTTGATGCAAACTACCGGGGCGACACCGCTCTTTCTGACCGTTTCAATGTGCGCGATCAGATTCTGGCAGCCGGCCTCCACCAGCGCGAGGTTTTCCCTGGTGTAGGCTTCGTCCAACGGCAGTCCGGGCTTAACCGAGGGGCCGCCGCCGTGCATTTTGAGTGCGCGAATCGTGGCGACAATCACGACCGCGTTGGGCTTGAGCCCCGAGGCGCGGCACTTCAAGTTCCAGAACTTCTCGAACCCGATATCGGCGGCGAAGCCACTTTCGGTAACCAGATATTCGCTCAGCCGGGTGCCCAGCTCGTCGGCTATGATGGAGCTCTGCCCGATCGCGATGTTGGCAAAGGGGCCGGCATGGACAAAAACAGGATTTCCCTCGATCGTCTGAAGGAGGTTGGGGTTCAAGGCCCTGACCATCCATGCAGTCATGGCGCCGTCCACTTCCAGGTCCCGCGTCGTGACTTCCCGCCCTGAAGTGTCGTGAGCTACCACAATGCGCGCAATTCGCTGCCGGAAATCCTTGAGGTCTTTTGACACGGCCAGAATGGCCATGACTTCGCTGGAAACTGTGATCTGAAATCCGGATTCCATTTCGAATCCGTCCATTTTACCGCCCTGGCCGATCTTGATATTCCTGAGTGCCTGCGCGCAGAAATCCATCACCCACTTCATCTGTATTCGCGCGGGATCAATGTTTAGCCGCCGCATCTTGCTGCCGGCGAGTTTCGCGTCGTCGTAGTTTGCTTCATGCTGCATGCGCGCAGTCAGGGCCACCATGGCCAGATTGTGGGCGTTAGCGATGGCGTCAATATCGCCCGTCAGCCCGAGCGAAAGCTCGGTCAGTGGCAGGCATTGCGCCAGGCCGCCGCCGGCGGCTGAGCCCTTGACGTTGAAGGTGGGCCCGCCGCTGGGCTGCCGGATTGCGCCCACAACCTTCTTGCCGATTCTGCCCAGGCCATCCACAAGGCCGATGGTGGTGGTGGTTTTGCCTTCACCAAGCGGTGTGGGCGTAATTGCGGTTACGTCAATGTATTTTCCCGGAGCGCGCCCCTGCAAACGTGCCATCGCCTTGGCGAAATCCACCTTGCCCAGGCGCTGTCCCATGGGGATTAATTCGTCATCGCGCAAACCAAGTTCGCGGCCCAAAGTCAGGAAGGGCTTCATGTTGGCTTCGGCGGCGCCGGCAATTTGCCAGTCCTTCATGGATGTGGGATCAAGCGTGAGTGGCGCTGCGGCAGGCGCGACAGGACGGTTTTTATTAGCGATATCAGCAGGCATAACTTCTCCTCCGTTGCAAGATTACATCTTCTTACCGGTCAATTTGCAGGATACTGCTAGACGACCGTCATGGTTTTTGCTAGCCTTCGGAATAATACGCCTGCCACATTGTGGCATGCAACACAAAATTTAATCCCGTTATGAAAAAGCTTGCCTGTCCCGTGGACCACCCCGAATTGACAGCTGGGGTACAGAATTTGCCCGGTCGACAGGTGAAGCACAGCACGCGCATGAGTATAAACGCTAAACCACTGCAAGGCGAACCGGCAAAAGCGCGTCACGCCGGTTTGTCCTCAAAAAAACGCGACCGGTCTGCAACCGTCAAGCATACGCGCGGTATTCTGGGCCGGACGCAGGTGGAGCTCTCTGCGGCGCTGGGTGTTTCCGTTAAAACTGTTCAAAGCTACGAGCAGGGGTGGCGGGCTGTTCCAGTCAGGGTGATGATTCAGCTGCTGGTGCTTCTGGCGCTGTATCGGAAGCGCACGATGGACGATGTTCCGTGTTGGGAGATGCGGAAATGCACGATGGCTCAGAGGGAGCGATGTCCCAGCTTCACCATGGGCCGCGGACAATTCTGCTGGTTTATCGGTTCGAAGAACTGCCACCCTGTAGCGCCTGGAAAAGCGGAGCCTTTTCTGCACTGCATGAACTGTCCGGTGGTCCAACGCCTGCTGAAGGGCAAAGG
>JBAXJV010000354.1:0-3361 GCA_037137675.1 bacterium
AGTGATGGCAGCGGGAAGGTGATGGTCTTCTGACCGTTGGCATCAATCACGGCGGTTCGCCGTCCGACTTCCTGATCGTCAATGCAAAATGTCACCACGAGGTCCATGGCCGGTCCGGTATGTGCGATCCGGGTGGTTAGCGTAGCGGTCGTGTTGGAGATCAATACTGAGGGCGTAATCTCCGCCTCATAGGGCCAGCAATTCGCAGGCGTGCCGGGACCGGCAAGCAGCGCGAAGAACGCGATGTCTTTGTCAATGCCAGCGGGGTTCCATCTTCCGGGCAAGGCGTTGGTGGCATATCCGGCGCGGTTGGTGGGGTTGAATCCGGACCATGCCTGGGCCTGCCCGTCAGTCAGCAGGTAGACCTCCCGTTCGCGATTTTTGGAATCCATCAAAGCGATTAGTGCCTCCGGCAATGCCTCATCCAGGTGTGAAGACTCCGGTCGTGACTCCAGCGTTTGAAGTAGCGTTTGAACCATCGCAAGGTCGGCGCTGGGTTTTTCGATCAGCGCCAGCGGTTGGTCGCCGGCGAGAAATACGCAAGCGCGGTCGCCGTTCTGCATGCCGCGCAGGATCGCAATGGCGGCATCGCGGGCGGCATCCCAGACGCGGCGTTGCCCGGTCTCGTACGTCATGCTGTAAGAGACGTCCAGAATAATGGCCACGTCGCGGCGGGACTGCCCCATGATGCGTCCAAGTTTCGTAGTGCGAATAACCGGCACCGCAAAGGCGGCGGCGATGGCGAGCAACAGCAGCGTCCGGAGCAGCCAGAGCAGAAAGTTCTCCATGCGAATGCGATTTGATGAGCGCTTCTGGGCGAGCTTGAGAAAACGGATGGTGCTGAATGGCGTTCGCACCGTACGGCGACGCTGCATCAAATGCAGAACCAGCGGGATGATTGCCGCCGCTGCTGCGAACAGAAAAACTGGGTTTATAAAACTCAACATATCAGCGTGACAGCCGGCGCCGCTCCTCCAGATATGCCCTGACAAAAATGTCTACGGGTTGGGCGGTGTTGACCAGCCGGTAGTCTATGTTCATCTCCACGCAAGGCTGGCGGTACTGCTCGATAAAGGCCACCATCTCCCGCTTATATGCGTCGCCCAGCGCTCGCGGATCGGCGATCACAACCTCGCCATTCTCCATGTCTTCGAACTCGGCGCTCTTGCAGTTTGAAATGTCCAGTTCCATGGGATCGAGAGTTTGAAACACAATCACATCGTGGTGCTGCTTGCGGAAATGCGCCAGCGCCTTGACTACCTCGGCGGGCTGATCGAAAAGGTCCGAGATCAGGACAATCAATGCGCGGCGGCTGACATCCTCGGCGACGCGATGCAAAACCGGGGCTGTGTCGGTATCGGACCCGGGCTTGAAGTGCTGGAGCGTCTTCAGTAAATTATTCAGATGCGCAAAGGAATTCCGTGCGCCGATCGCGGCGTCAACTGTTTTGGCGTAAATATAGAGCCCCACGGAGTCGCGGCTGTTCAAGATCACATAGCCAATCGCCGCTGCCAGACGGCAGGCATACTGATACTTGGTTACGCTTCCAGAGCCGTACCCCATGGAGCCGCTGCGGTCCAGAATCAGGTAAACGCGCAAATTGGTTTCATCCTGGTAGCGGCGGATAAAATATCGGTCAGTGCGGCCCAGCACCTTCCAATCAAGCCGTTTGGGGTCATCGCCCGGAAAGTAGGCGCGGTGATCGGCAAACTCCGTGCTGGCGCCACGGTTAGGGCTGCGATGACGTCCTGCCAGGTTGCCTTCCACTACGTAGCGTGATGAAAGCGTGAGGCGGTTCAGGTTCTGGCGTTCCTGCGGCGACAGGAAGGCGGCAATTCCTTCCGGCTTTATCATGGCAACCCAGCTCCAGAGCGGCTCGTTGGAAGCGCTACGAGCTCCCAGCGATCGCCATTTGAAAGCAATGTAAATTGTCCCGCCAAACGCACAAAAAACAGATCGCCCGAGTGCGCCCCCTCGCTGAGCATGTCCTTGCGCGGCGGTGTTCCCAAACACTGAAACTCCACCACCGACTGCTTTTCAAAGCGCGATATTACGCGTGTCGGGATTATGCTGAAAGGTGTTCCGTAAGGGATTGCCAGGATTTTTTTGTAATCGGAAGCCGCTTGTAATTCCCTGCTTTGCAATTCATAGCGCTGATCTGACAGTCCCGGCAACCTTTCAAATGTTACAAGCCGGTATTGCCAGGCTTGATTCCACCGGTCCACAATTGCCGGGCGCCGGTTTTCCGGGAGCTTTTGCATGAATTCCAGCGAGACCGGAAAGGCCACGTGTGCGGCGTAGTAAGCGGTCAGGGCCTGACGCACTTTTTCACGGTCCAAACGGGTCAGCCAGCGGCAGGCCATGGTGTTGGCGGAAAGCGCGATCGGGTCCACTCCGCCAGACAGCATGCTCTGGAGTGTGGCGACTGCTTGGTTAGTTTTGCCGGCAGCCAACTCATGCCAGGCCTGAACCCCGCGAATAACCGGCAGATACAGGCTGTCCGGCATGCTGTTGGTCACTTTATTGCAGATGGCAATGACCGCCGCATAATCGTTGGAACAGGCGGCCCGCTTTTCAAAAAACGTGGCCAGCATGCGGTCGTCCGCTTCCGAGGCTGCGGCTAGCCCCGGCAAAATTGCGCAAAAAAACATCAGGGCCGCCGGTCCCCGGAAATGCCGGAGAATGATCCGAAAGGCCGTGTATTTGAAAATTGCTCGCATTGTATTTGGGCGACAGGCGGCAGCGTTTAAGGCCCGCTGATTTATTGCGTGATTCCGTACATCAGAATGTTTTCTCCCAGCGCGATGGCGCCGGAATCCTCGTATCCCAGCGCATAGGGGTTTTGCGCGAGCTCCCATCCGCCGGCAATTCCGTACGGGCTATAGATAACCGCATAGTGCCCCTCAATTTCCAGGCCCAGCAGTGTGGGTTCGACAGTGGAAGCATTGCCAAGCTGGGCCGCCAACGCCGGGGTTGTCCCGACCTTTGTAATGCGGTTGGGCAGTGCAAAGATACCGCTGGTGATGGCGATGGGCTTCAAATTCTGACCCGGGAAGATTTTCATAATCGTCTGCTTGAAGGCCAGATCGAAGGCCCGCCGCCCACAACAGGCTTCCGCAAAAAGCATGCCGCCTTTGTTCAGATACTCCCGCAGGTTGCTCAAGTCTGCGTTATCGAGCACGAAATCCTCATGCCCGGTTATATAGAGCAGCGGTGCATCGAATATTTTGGGGTCGGATAACTTGATTTCCTTGCGCTCATATTTGACGGGGACATCGGTTTTCTGGTTGAACTGCTGAAGCAGTACCGACAACCCGGCATGCCTGGTTTTCCATTCGCCGTTGTAGATCACCTGAGCAAC
>JBAXJV010000355.1:0-3325 GCA_037137675.1 bacterium
GTCCCTTCGACCAGGCTCATGGCAGGCGGTCGTCTTGCGGCATGAGGGTGGCGACTGGACGATTGACAGCGGACGGTTGCGGCTGAGGGTGTGCGAGACGGGTCCGGGCGTGCTGGGCGAACTGGTATGCGATGGCCATTCCTTTCTGGCGGCGCCTGGCGATCTGAGCTTTTGTGTGGATGACGCTTCGACGTTACACGAGGCGGGACGTTCTGTGCGCGTGCTGGAGGAGACTCCGCTTCGGACCCGGCTGCGCGTGGAGGGCGCGCATGCCCGGCCGGGCGGCGCGCCGGGCATGACCTATCGCCTGGATATTGAAGTGTGGGCTGGATGGCCTGTCGTGCGACTGGACTACCATTATTTCAACCTGATCCGCGGCCAGCCGTTTCAGCGGATCGGACGCATTGCTCTGGAGACGGCTTGGCGGCTGGGAACGAAAACGCAGCGCCACTTTCTGCAGCAGAACTACGGCCTTTTTTACGTCAGCCGCCATGTGTTGAATCCAGCGCCCGTGGCAATGGCCGCTGATTTTTCGCGCCGCACCGCGCATGTCGAGGACCCGGCCATGCTGCTCGATGACGTGGAGTACCCCTTCTATCTTCACGCCCCCCTGGTGGACACGCACGACTGGCTCGGGGTGGGGGATGGCGCGCACGCTGTGTATTTGCAGATGGAGGATTTCCTCGACTCCAAGCCCAACCGGTTGACGAGCGCCGGGAACAACCTGTCGGCGGAGGTGTGGCCCTCGACCGCTGAACCGTTGGAGCTGCCGCAGGGCCGTTCACGGCGACAGACTCTGACGCTGGCTTTTGTATCTCAAACGGAATCCACGGCGGGTACGGCCAAGATCTCCAACGCCCCGGTTCAGGCGCCCAAAGGCGTGGCATCCCTTCTGGCCGCGCCGGTGCATGAAGGCCGGGCTGCGGTCAGTCCGGCCTGGATTGCAGCGTGCGGCGAGTTCGGGCAGAAAGGTGTGTTGCCTGCGGGGAATCATGTGCGCATCGAGGCCAATCTGGCGTCGCTCGTGCGGCTGGATATGCCTTGCTCCAAGTTCGACGTGGGCGACACGGACTCGCACTACAACAGCAGCTATGCCGCGAGCAATGCGGAGCTTGTGCCCAAGTTGTCGGGCGCGCCCGACATGCCCCGCATTTTTCCGCGCAGCATGCCAACTCAGACCTATCTGGAATGTCACGAGCCGGTGTGGACGAATAACGAATACGACGTGATCCACGCTTTTTGCAGCGAAGTGATGCGCACCGGGCGCATGGAGTTGTGGCGCACGCTGCGGCTCGCGGCGCGCCACAACATCGAAGTGGATTTCCTGCATTACTCGGATCACCAATGGCTGAACCGGGCCACGCCCGCTCATTCCGCACGCCATACCACCACTGGCGCCTATCCCAGCCACTTCTGGACTCAGTGGCTGCTGGAGTACTACTGCATGACCGGCGATCCGGATGCTTTAGAGGTGGCGCTGGCGCTGGGCGACAAAACAAGCGAGACCTTTGCCGATCCCGAGCTGCGCGCTTTGCAGTGGGGTTTCAATCGCGAGATCGGCTGGTCAATTCTGGCGCTGGCCTGCCTGGTGGACGTCACAGGCGAGCGCCGGTTTCGGTCGCTACTCGATGAAATGGCGGGATTTGTGGCTGGCTTTGACCGCGTCGGGTATAGCGGGGGCATCAACCTTTCCAATGGCAACGACCGGCAAAACATGAACCGGCAGATCGTCGGGAACTTCTTCGGGTACGGCAGCATGCTGGAAGGCGTGGACTTATATGCTGGCATCGCAGGGCGTGAAGATCTGGCCGGGTGGTTGGCGAAGATCTGTCGCGATCTGGCGGATGAGGCGATCAACGCCGCCCGTGAGGGGTTTCTGCCGTGGGTGAACTTCTCCGCCGCGCTTACCATCGGCTACGAGCGAACCGGCGACGAACGCTTTATTCACATGATGCGCTTGCTGCTCGATCAGATCTACTGGAACAATCACGGTATAGACGGTGGCGCCAGCGCGAAGCCCGTCGCCATGATTTACCGCGGGTTTACCAGCATGCTCGGCCATGCCTGGCGCCACGGTCTGCTCGACGCCTACGAATACCCGGGCTGGCGAGAACTCTCCCAGCGGAAACCGCAGGACGTAAAGGTGCGCCGCATCCGGCAACAAAACGGCAAAGCAAAGATTCAATCCGATAAGGAGGATGCGACATGAACAAGATGATGGCCCAACTGGCGGTCACCAGCAGCGGCGCGGTATACAACACCAGCGGCACGCTTGGCAATTCTGTCGGCGGCAGTAACAACGCGGTGCTGGTCACCGGGGCTGGCAGCATCTGGAGCAATAGCAGCACGCTGGTCGTGGGCAATGCCAGTTGGAGTAACCAGATAACGATCGCCAACGGCGGCAAGGTATACAACCTCGCCGGCACAATTGGCAGTAGTAGCGGCGCCGACAGCAACACTGTGTTCGTTAGCGGGAGCGGATCGGTTTGGCGCACGACCGGAAATTTGATAGTCAACACCACCGGCAGGACCGGAAACGGTTTGGTCATGAGCACGGGCGGCGTGGCCGCCGTGTCGGGGAACGTCACGATCAACGCCGGCGGATATGTCACGAACTATGTGGCAGGCGTGGCCGGTGGCTTGGACATGGCATCTGGCAAAACCCTGACCTTGACCGGCAAGATGGGGATTGTTTTCGCCGGCGCTCCGACTCAGCTCGGGCCGTATTGGGGGCTGCGCTGGGCAGGCAGCAACATAACCGCGTTGGCCACCCTGACGAACTCCGGCGCGTTGACGATCAGTGACGGTCCTGGCTTGCTGTCAGGCTACTGGCGTAACAAAGCGAGAATCTAATACGACCCGGCGACAACCAACACGTATGTAGGTTTCTATGTTTCGTATATCCCGAATGCTGGAACTGTCATGAAAATATGGTAGGAGGCTCCCTTTTCGTAATTGTAATCATAACCATTGAGACGCCTTGAAAAACTTGTTCCGCAATGCACGAAAACCGGAAGATTTAACCACGGATGACACGGATAATACGAAAGCCAAATCCGTCGTCTGTTGCATTATCCGTGGCATCAGTGTAATCCGTAGTGCGAAGTTGCTTTGTCTCATGCCCGCTCAGCTGGTGCTTTTGCGCTAGCGGCGTGACTGAACTATGGTTTCTCAGAGGAGTGAGTAAAGACACGGTTGCGTGGAAGCGCCCGATCCGGTAAAATGAAAGCACAGCGGTGATTTTGAATTTCGGTAACAGCTCAGGTAGTCAGGAGTCAGTTTGGCCGCTGGCGCAAAAGCCGCCAGATGGGGCGGGAGATGAGAA
>JBAXJV010000356.1:0-3311 GCA_037137675.1 bacterium
GTTGCAGGCGTCGCTATGGGCGGCCTGCATTGGTCACACCCGTTTAACGTTATGCTGGCAAGCGCCAGCAAGAAAGCGGCCCGGATTCTTTTCGTCATTTTTTTCATTATTATCTTCGCTTGCTGCCTCTGTTTAGCCACCACAATCCCGGCCGGGCGGTCATCCGGTTGCGTTTCCTGCGCCCTGAGTTGTAACGGGGGTCAGCACGGCGTTGTCTATCAGGCGTGTGCGGCCGACATAGACTGCCAGCATTGCCAGCGCTGGCCGGATCAGCGCAGTCACAGGCTCGAGTGTTTCGTTGTCCACAATTTCCACGTAATCCGCGCGCGCTTCCGGAGAGCAGGCAATTTTGCCGCGCATCGCGGCAACCAGCGCTGCGGCTTGATGCTCGCCAGCTGCCACGCACTGCGCGGCGCAGGCCAGCGCCCGGGACAGGCAAAGCGCCTGCCGCCGTTCACCGGCGTTCAGATATTTGTTACGCGAACTCATCGCCAGTCCGTCAGCCTCCCGGATGATCGGGCCGATGACAATTTCGACAGGGAAGTTCAGGTCGCGCGCCATTTGCTGGATTACCCGCGCCTGCTGTGCGTCCTTCTGCCCGAAAACGGCCAGGTCCGGTTGTACGATGTTAAAGAGTTTTGCCACGACGGTTGCCACGCCTTGAAAATGTCCCGGTCGCCGTGCGCCGCAGAGGCCCTTTGAAAAGCGGGTTTCTTCCACGAAGGTGCTGTGGCCAGCCGGGTAGATGGCCTCTGCGGCGGGGCAGAAAAGGGCGGCCACGCCGGCCTCTTCGCAGAGCCGGTGGTCCCGTTCCAGGTCGCGGGGATAGTTGGCCAGATCCTCGTCTGGTCCGAATTGGGTTGGATTTACAAACAAACTCAGGATTACGGCTCCGGTGCGTTGACGCGCCAGCGTGACGAGCGACAAGTGTCCGGCATGCAGGCAGCCCATGGTTGGAACCAGCCCGATGCGCCGCATTTGGCGCCGGTGTTCGCGGACCCAGCCCTGCGCTTCGGAAGGCGTCGTTAGAACATCCATCGCGGTTTCCTACAAATACTGCCGGACGGTTTTGATGAGGGTTTCAGCATTGACGGGTTTGCGCAGCAGGCAGTGGAGCGAGTCAGCGCCGATGATTTCGTTCAGCGAATCAGGCGGAACGAACCCTGTGCAAAAAATGAAAGTCGGCTTTTGGCGATGGTGCGCATCGCAATCATTGATGATCTCAATGAAGATTTCACGTCCGCCCTGCTGCGGCATCTGGAGATCCATGACAATCAGGTCGTAGGGCAGGTCCTGGAACATTTGCAAAGCTTGCGCGCCGTTTTCCGCTTGATCAACCTGCAGCTGCGGGAACTCGTTCGAGATGATCATTCCGAAAAGTTTTCGAATCATCCGCTCGTCATCCACAATTAGAACCCGCCTTATGTTGCTGTGTTCCGGGGTGGTGGGGCGATCCAGCTCATCCCGCACCGCGCGGGCGATGCGCTCGATTGTCAGCGGTTTATGCAAATAGGTGCCTGCTCCCAGTTGCTGGGCCTGGCGCACCAGGTCGTTGGCTTTGAAGAAGCCGGACATTAGAATGACGCGTTGTTTGGCGGCGATCTGGCGAAGTTTTATGAAGGTGGCTAACCCGTCCAGATCGTTATCCATAATCATATCGAGCATCACGAGGTCGAAGCGCTGGTCGGTCTTCCGGTAAATACGCACCGCGTCAATACCGCTTGTAAAGCCCTGGGCCTTATAACCGAGAGCCTGCAGCAGGTTTACCAGCACTTTGACCTGAGCCTCGTCATCGTCCACCACCATGACGGACTCGCTGCCGTATGGCAGGAGCGCTTCGCGAGGCGTTAGCACGGCAGATTTATCGCGGCAGATCGGGATGTAAACGAAGAAGGTTGTGCCGCAGCCCTCGCTGGTCGTCAAATCCACATAACCGTCGTGATCTTTGATAATTCCGTGGACAATACTGAGGCCCAGGCCTGAGCCCCTTTGCTTTGATGCGCGTTTGGTAGTGAAAAAAGGGTCGAAAATCTTGTCCAGAATCGCCAGTGGGATTCCAGTGCCGGTATCGGAGACGCTGACTTTGACGTATTCTCCGACGCAAATAGAATCGTATTGCCCGAACGGTTTGTCCAGGTACTGGTTTTCCGTCTGCAGACGTAAGCGTCCGCCATTCGGCATGGCATCAATGGCGTTCCGGCAAAGGTTCTGCAAAACGCGCTGCATCTGATCGCGACTGCCCTTGACTGGCAGCAGGTTTTGGGCCAGGCGCAGGTCTACCGTTATATTTGACGGCAGTGCGGTCTGCAGCAGGCTGACCGTCTCTTGCGCCAGATCGTTTATCGAGAACACTTCGGTGCCGAGCTGGCCGCGTCGCGAAAGCGACAGGAGCTGCTGAGTAAGGTGGGCCATATCCGATGCCGTGCGTTCGACCACGGTCAAATGTTCCAGCGCGGGAGATCCGGCGGGAAGTTCGCGGCGAATCAATTCCGGATAGGCCAGCATGGGCGTGAGGAGGTTATTGAAGTCGTGGGCAATCTGCCCGGCGACCGTGCCGGCTGTTTCAAGCCGCTCGGCGCGGGCGATGCGCGCTTCGACCAGGCCCGTCTGATCTTCGCTGACGTTGCGAGCATCGGCCACTGTGAGATGCAAGCTTGGCGCCTTGCTGCTGGTCAGCTCCTGGGTGACGTCCACCTCAGCCGTGAAAACGATGCCGTTGCTGCGATGTCCAAGCGTCTGGATCAGTACGCGGCGGTTCGCTTCAAGCGCCTGATTGGCCAGCTCGAGCACGACGCCATCCACGCTGCTTAGTAAATCATCCAGCGCCATCGTGACAACTACGCCGGATTTATAACCCCAGAATGCGTCCGCGCCAGCGTCAACTTGCTGAATCGCGCCCGTCCGGTCAACCGTCAGCCGGCAAGCTGCCGGAACCGGCGCGGCGCCGTCATTCGATGATTCAGGAGCCCACTGTGATGGATCCTGACTGAGCACCTCCGGAAGCGGCCTCGGTATTAGATTGATCCGGAGCAAGTGTCCGTGTGCGGCTTTTTTTTGCAGCGTCATATATGGCCATACCCTGTAAGTTCAAGGCGGAGTTTGACAATTACCCTCAGTGTCCACAAGGCAAAAAAGCCGACGCCCGCAGCAAGGGGCGCATGGCAGGAGAATATAGCAGGGCGAACGCATCTAAATCGCGCACCCGACATGTCACCGGAAACCGCAGATTGACGAATAACGAGCTCCGAATCATGAACACTAGCGTCCCATGGGACGCAGGCTGTCAGGCTGTAGGCTGTTAGACTGTTAGG
>JBAXJV010000357.1:0-3309 GCA_037137675.1 bacterium
ATTATACCCTGAGAGCCTGATGAAAACGCAACAACTGGCAAAAGTGGATCCTTGGGACATGGGTGCCCCAGCGATTAATGGCCCGGACCTCACGGGCGCCTCGATTGACAAACCCTTCTTCTATGCCATTCCTGTCACGGGTGAGCGTCCACTCACTTTCCGTGTTGAGGGATTGCCGGAAGGACTACGGCTCGATCCTCGCACAGGCTTCATCACCGGCGCAGCAAAACAGGGCGGTGATCACCGCGTGCTCCTGCAGGTGGAGAATCAACACGGCAAGGCGGAAAAAGAGTTTGATATTGCCATCGGACGGGGACTGGCGCTCACGCCGCCTTTGGGCTGGAATAGTTGGAATGCCTGGCGCCGCTGGGTGGATGATGGAAAAGTACGGGCGGCAGCAAAAGCCATGGTCGATAGCGGATTGGCGGCGAGAGGGTATACTTATATCAATGTCGATTCCTGCTGGCAGGGACAACGCGGCGGCGCACACAACGCGATTCAGCCGAATTGCAAATTCCCCGACATGAAAGCCCTGGCGAGCCACATCCATGGCAGAGGCTTGAAGTTTGGTATCTATTCGACGCCCTGGGTTGAGCCTTGGGGGTGCAGCGCTGAAGAAGCCAAGGCGGATTGGGGTGGTGGGGCCTTGATTGGCAGCTCGGCAGGTGAACAGGACCCCGAGTTTCCCCGGCAATTTCAGATTTCCGGCAAATTCACCGGCAAGGAGAAGTTCGAGCCGAACGATGTGGCGCAGTGGGTGGAATGGGGCGTAGACTTTCTTAAGTATGACTGGGTGCCTACGGATCCCGTCTCTCTCGAACGGATGGGCCGCCCGCTCAAGGCGGCACCCCGCGACATTATTTTCAGCGTTTGCACGGATGCCAAACTCAAGTGGGCCGACGCCTATATGAAATGGACTGAGATGTGGCGGTCCATACCCGATACTTACGATGAGTGGCCCAGTGTGGTCACGAACGGGTTTTTCTCAGATGATACGATGGGCTGCGAGGACTGGCGTCCTCTGGTAAGGCCCGGCAAGTGGAATGATCTCGATATGACGGCGCTGGGGCCCCAGTTCGACACCATGACGACGACCCGGGCCAACCATCTGACGCCCGAAGAGCAGCTCACGCATATGACACTCTGGGCGTTGTATCCGTCCCCTTTAATCCTGAGTTGTGCCCTGGATGCCATCAGCGATTTCGAGCTCCGTCTTTTCGGGAATGTGGAGGTGCTTGCGGTTAATCAGGACCGCCTGGGCAAAGTGGCCACCCGGGTGCGTGAGGAGCGAACCCGAGGCCTGGCCGAGGGCGGTGCCTTGCGGAATTTCCGCATTCATGCCCGCCCGTTATCGGATGGAAGTTTGGCCGTAGGGGTGTTCAATTTGTCCGGGCAGAGTGATATGATGCAAATTTGGGCGAAGGACCTGGGGCTCTCCGGCCGGTTTGCCGTGCGCAACCTCTGGGAACGGCGCGACATGGGGAAATATGAAGAAAGAGTGGACATCGAAGTCCCTGCCCACGGAGCGCAGATGTTGAAAATCCAAAAATAAACCATGCAAACGATACAGATTGACTGCAAGAAATCAGCGTTATGAATATGAGAAATACAGATAATCAGAGAACGATATTGGGTGTATGGCTGGTGATATTTGTGTTGGCAGCAGGTTTTGTCCGGGCGGGAAACACCTGTACATGGACCGGGAGTTGGTCTCCACTCCCGACAAATGTGGATGACGTTATCGTGGTGTCGTCCGGGGGGAATCTGACGTGGAGTAATACCATGCCTGCGAAGGTGGCGTCATGGAGCCAGGGTTCAGGTTATGCGGGCACTGCGACTTTTCAGACCGTGTACGGGGCGACAGGTTTTACCAATTTTACGGTGACCGGTGACGTCACGCTTAACGGTGGGACTTGGGCTCATCAGGCCAATACAACCGTGGAAACCAATCGCTTATGCGTAACGGTAGGCGGCAATCTCCTTGTCAGCAATGCTGTCATTAACGTGGATGCTCTCGGCTATGGTCAAAGTCAAGGCCCCGGGGCGGGGGCATCAGGGGTGGGCGGCGCCTATGGCGGAGCGGCGTCGGGTGGGGGCGGCACAGTGAACTTGAAGACCTATGGATCCATCATCGCCCCCACGAATCTGGGAAGTGGAGGCGGTGGGGTTAGCGGTGGTGGTGCCGTCTTGTTATCGGTGGCGGGAACCACGACCGTGGCCTCCGCAGGCCTGATTTCTGCCAACGGTGCAAGTAGTGGCGGTAATGGCGGGGGCTCGGGCGGGAGTATCTCTCTCAGTACGGGCTGGCTCAAAGGAGGGGGGGCATTCCGGGCCAATGGGGGTAACGGACCCAACACGACTTGGGGGGGCGGCAGTGGCGGACGTATCGCCATCATTCTGACTGGTGCAGGAGCGGACTTCACGCTTTGGGGCGGCACCAATATCGCTTACGGGGCCGCTGTAGGTGGGTGGAGCCCTCCTGCGGCGGGAACGGTCTATCTTAAGACGCAGGCGGGAGCGGACACCCTGCTCATTGATAACAACGGTCTGACTACCGGTGGTCAGTTATCGACGTTTGTGACCAATGCTGTGAACCTGAACAGTTTCTCGAACGTGGTGGTCAACCATAAGGGGATCCTGGGTGTGAGGGGAAATACTGCCATCGATTTTAACACAGTGAATCTGGTGACTTATGGGCCAACTAATTCGTATATCGCGATTGACAATGACACGAACGTGACCTATCCAACCGATTGGATTTTGAATGGATACACCCTGTATGTGAATTCCATCACAACGAACAAGTTAACCAATTTGATGATCGGAACGAATGGAGTTCTTTCGCATTATCAGAATTATACGGCCGAGACGTACAAAATGAACCTGATGATTGCTGGAAATCTGACGGTACTGTCGAATGGCGCGATCAGGGCGGATACGCTTGGGTACGGCGCAGGGAGTGGGCCCGGGGCAGGTGCGTTGTTGAGCCTGTATGGAGGAGCTTATGGCGGCGCTGCCCGGGACGCAGCGTTAGGGATCAACTCGAACACCTATGGATCCATTACGGCTCCGATGAACCTGGGTAGCGGAGGTGGCGGGGGGGGAGGTGGCGGGGCGATTCTGCTAACGGTGGCGGGAACCACGACCGTGGCCTCCGCAGGTGTCGTCACCGCCAATGGGGGGAGCAGCACTGGAAATGGCGGCGGGGCAGGAGGCAGTATCTTCCTGACCACGGGTTGGTTGGCGGGATCAGGAACGCTTCGTGCCAATGGGGGCACTGGGGCCAATGGCAATGGCAGTGGTGGTGGA
>JBAXJV010000358.1:0-3297 GCA_037137675.1 bacterium
CTTACGGCCCTCAGTCAACTCGGCCTCGGTCCCGACAGCATGCGGGTCCACGTCAACTCCCGCGCGCTGCTGGCGGAAATGCTGCTCTCGCTTGGCATCCCTCAGGAACACCACACCGCCACCTTTCTTGCGCTCGACAAGCGCGGCAAAATCAGCGACGAGGAAATTCGCGCGCTGCTGGATGCAGCCGGGCTCGGCGCCGATGCCAGCGCCGCCGTCTTCCGCATGCTCTCCGTGCAAAATCTCGACGAAGCCGCCGCGTTGCTCGATCAGGCTTCGCCGGCCGTAGCCCGTTTGCGCGAGCTCTTCGCCCTGCTCTCCGCCTATGGATTTGGCGATGCCATGGTCTTCGACATCGCCGTAATTCGCGGACTGGGTTACTACACCGGGATTGTCTTCGAAGCCTTCGATCGCGCACGGCAGTTACGTGCAATTTTCGGCGGCGGCCGTTACGACAACCTGCTGGCCAGCGTTGGCGGCCGTCCCATGACTGCTGTCGGGCTGGGTTTTGGCGACGTCGTAATCGGCGAGCTGCTCGCCGAAACAGGAAAACTACCGGCGCCGGGCGCTGACGGGGCGATCGCCCTCGGATATATGGACGCCGCGCAGCAGCGATCCGCGCTGGACCTGGTACAAGCCTTCCGGAAAGCCGGCCGTCCAGCGGATCTGGCGCTGCACGCCGAAAAACCTCGCGCTTTTTTTGCCCGTGTCGGATCTGGCCGTTTTCAGTATGCGATCTACCTGGGACCGGACGACATCGCCCGCGGCATGCTGCGCGTCAAGCGGCTGACTGACCGTAGCGAGCATGACGTTGCGCTCGCCGAATTGAGCGCCAATCCCGCGCTGCTGGAGCAGGCACAGTGATTACAGTTCATACGCTGCTCGTCGGCGCCTACGAGGTCAATTGTTACATTGTCGCCGACGAGCAGGCGCGCGCGCTGGTGATTGATCCCGGCGCAGATGAGGCAGAGATCGCTGCGGCGCTGCGCGAGCATGGCTTGACGGTCGCAGGCTATCTGCTCACCCATGGGCACATGGATCATCTTTGCGCCCTCGGCGACCTGCACCAGCGCTTCCCGGCGCCAGTCGGATTAGCCGCACTTGATGCCCGCTGGGCCTTTACGCCGGTTAATCAGATGCCGCCCTACCCCCAGCCCATCCGGCCTGCGGGGGAGATTCTCGACGTTGCCGCTATGCCACTGTGGACTGGCGGCGGACCAGCTTGCAAAATCATACCAACCCCCGGCCACACCCCCGGCGGCGTTTGTTACTACTTCGAAAAAGACGGGGTGCTATTCAGCGGCGACACTTTGTTTGCCGGCTCAGTCGGCCGCACCGATCTCCCCGGCAGCAGCGAGCGTCAGCTCGGCGTGTCACTCCGGACACTCATGCAGCTTCCACCCGCCACCCGCGTCTTCCCCGGCCACGGTCCAGCCACAACCATCGCTCAGGAGTTGCGCACCAATCCGCATCTTGGCGGATTTGTGCACGCTCAAGCGCGATAGAACCAAATTGACAAACAACCCGGTAATTCAGATAATTACTTAGGTTGTATTGGTTCAATAAGGTGACGCAATGGCACATACCCAAGTCGTTCTGGTTAAAAAACAGTCCCGTTGCATGACTAACAGGTTGCGGTGGCTGATCATGTCGGCCATTTTGTGCGGTTGCCAGCCGGCATTTTCTGCCTTCAGTCTGGTCATAACCAATGGCTACGGCGATGTATACCGGATGAACCTGCTGCGCGACCGCGACAACTATCAGTGCTATCGCGGCATCTGCAGCTATCGCGGATTTTCCCTGTCCGGCTGCTCCACAACCGGAGACGTCGTCATGATGCGCATCAAGGCCACGCCCGCCATGCCGGAATATACTTCGCTGCTGTCCACCAGCATGCGCTGGGGCACAACCATGTATATTCTGAACGACCTGTTCCGCCCGCTCAACAGCTGGGTCATGTCCGGTTACGAAAACTGGTATCCCTTCGACATGAGCTGCAGCGTGGCCATGTATATCAATTCCGGTGGATACGGCTTGCGTGGAGCGGCGTCGGAGCAAATCGCGGGGCCGCTTCTGCCTGCCTCTGAGGAAGCTGTGCCCTCTGATCTGCGGAATATGCAAAAGATTCTCGCCGAACCCGCCCCACAGCCCACCACCACCTACAGCCTCGTTATAACCAATGGCTACGGCGACACCTACCGGATGAATCTGCTGCGCGACCGTGACAACTATCAGTGTTATCGCGGTATCTGTAGTTATCGCGGATTCTCCCTGTCCGGTTGCTCCACGACCGGCGAAGTTGTCATGCTGCGCATCAAGGCCACACCCAGCATGCCTGAATACTTTTCGCTGGTTTCAACATCGCTGCGCTGGGGCACGACCATGTATTTCCTGAACGATGTATTCCGTCCGCTCAATAGTTGGATTATGTCGGGCTATGAAAACTGGTATCCCTTCGACATGAGTTGCAGTGTGGCCATGTATATCAGCTCTGGCGGACTTGCAGGCTTGGCTGCCCCGCTTGGTTCACAAAAACCACTCGCCGGAGTTTCTTATAAAGCTCCTGGCGGAACCAACATTATCGGAGTACTGATCCCGCGGAGTGGCGATTTGGTTGATTTTGGTAAAGCTTGTGAGGCCGCCTATGAAGTCGCCATCTCCGGAATCACCAATCCAGCGGCAGCCATGCCCCCCATTCAGTTGCTGGTTAAAGACACCGTGACCGATCCGCTGGTGGCCATGGAACAGCTTAACCAGATGTACACGCAGGGCGTTCAGATAGTGCTCGGACCAGAAACCAGCGCCGAATGCGAAGGCTTGCTGGAATATGCCAACTCCCACGGCATGTTGCTGCTCTCCAGTGCTTCGACTGCCGTGCCGCTGGCCATCACAAATGACAACCTCATGCGAATGTCTCTCGACGACGCTCAGCAAGCCAAAGCCATTGCTCAAAACGTCATCCGGGACGGCATTACAAATCTGGTCATTCTGACACGTTCGGACATGTATGGCGAAGGCCTGCGCACATTTTTACTACAGGAGTTTGCCGCAAACGGCGGCAATGTATTCTTCACCGGGTACTGCCCGCGCGTGACAGGCTTCCTCCCCGAAGTGGTTTCTAATCTGAGCGATATCGTTGCCGCGCGCGCCGCATCCGTCGGCGCAGAAAATATTGGCGTGATCATCGGGGTATTCGATGAAGGCATCCAGATTCTTCAGGAAGCCGCTGCCTTTCCAAATCTGACCGCCGCCCGTTGGTATGGCACCGATAGCCTGGCTGGCAATGCAACGCTTTTG
>JBAXJV010000359.1:0-3288 GCA_037137675.1 bacterium
GAAGCCAACACGATCACAAGCAGCAGTAAAATCAGCGCGCGAACAGCTACCAAAGCAATTCCTACACTGCGCGGAGCAGTGCCGAGACTGCGGCGCTGGCGGTAAAAAAGCCAGGCCACCAGCGGCATCCAAAGCGCCAGTCCGGCCCAGAGCCAAACCGGATGCGCTACCGAAAGCACGGCCTTGTCGAGATGCTCGAGAAGCTCATGCGGCACACCGAGCATTCTGTATAACCACACAGCCATGGGCAAAATATACTACTACTAACTGGACATAAACGAGGCAATTTCATAGTATCCAAGAATGTACCGGGAATTCTTCGGACTGCGCGAGATGCCGTTCAATCTTACACCGGACCCGCGCTATCTCTACCTGACCGCGCAACATCGCGAGGCTTACGACCACGTGATGTATGGTATTACGCAGCGCAAAGGGTTTATTTTGCTTACCGGCGAGGTAGGTTCCGGCAAGACAACGATTTGCCGTGCAATTCTCCACAAACTCGGAGATGCCACCAGAACCGCGCTGATTTTCAACCCCTGCCTGAATGAGACGCAACTGCTGCGGGCAATTGTCGGAGATTTTGGTCTGCAACCAGTGCGCCGCGACCGGCTGACACTGCTCGAAACGTTAAACGCGTTTCTTCTCGAACAGATGCGCGCAGGCATCAATGTGGCGCTGTTGATTGACGAGGCCCAAAATCTTTCGCCACGCCTGATGGAACAAGTTCGACTGCTCTCAAATCTCGAAACTGCGCTGCAGAAGCTGATCCAAATCGTGCTGGTCGGCCAACCGGAATTAACCGGGCGCCTGGCCTCTCACGAACTGCGGCAGCTGAATCAACGCATCACAGTCCGCGCCCATTTACAACGTTTGAAGCAGAATGACTTGATCGCCTACATTTCTCACCGCCTGCACGTGGCAGGCGCCAGCACCAGCTCCGTACGGTTCGACGAAGCGGCTACAACGGCAGTTATGGCATACTCGGAAGGCATTCCCCGTATGGTGAACGCCGTCTGCGACAACGCGCTGTTAGCGGCCTACGTCGCTGGATTAAGTGTTATTGACGTCACCTGCGTCCAGCGGGCAATTAATCTTTTGCGCGGCGACACGATTACTAAAGAGGCAGATTTATAATGCAACTCGGCGTTTGTGGCAGTCCCGAAATCGTTCCGGTCGCAAAGGCTGCGGGCTTCGATTATTTCGAGTGGAGCGTCGGCGGATTGCTGAAACCGCGGGAACCGGAGTCGGCCTTCCGGGAGGCGCTAGCCGCCGTTCGTGCAGCCACCCTTCCGTCAGCCGCGCGCCTTTTGCGGCAAGCCTTGAGCTGATCCGCCCGATCAGCTGGATCAGTCCGGGCGATCGGACGCGTCGGAACCGTCAACATTCCCGGATTCCTCACGATCGAGCGTTTCAAGCTCCCTGCCAGCCGCTTCCCAGGCTTCTGTTGCAATGCGCAACTCGTATTGAATCTGGGTCAGCCGCCGGTTAAGTTTACTGTAGTCGGTCCCGGGCTCTGACTGGTTGAGCGTAACAACCATTGCGGCCTGCTCTTTTTCGAGCCGTCCGACTTCCGCCTCCGCCGTGCGCACCCGTTGCTGCAGCGGACGCCTCAAGCGTGCGCTCTCTTCGCGCTGCCGTGCACGTTCCCGACGCTGGGCCTTGCGATCACCGGATGGCGGGTTTTCAACATCAGAGGTCGCAGCCCCAACCAACGTTGTCCCCGCCGCCGCAGTATCGCGGTCCAGCTTCTCACGGTAGTAGTCGTAAGAGCCGGCGTAGGGCCGCACGGTTGGCGGAGTCATCGCCAGAATAGAAGTCGCCACATGCCGCACAAACTCAATATCGTGACTCACCACGCAAAGCGTGCCCTCGAATGATTGCATAGCCTGCTCGAGCGTCTCGCGGGCGCCGATGTCAAGGTGCGTAGTAGGTTCATCGAGCAGCAGAAAATTCGGCGGGTTAAGCAGCAACCGTACGAACGCCAGGCGCATCTTCTCTCCGCCACTTAACACCGCCACCGGCTTGTCCACCGCATCGCCGGAAAAAAGAAAACCACCCAAAACCCCCCGGATGTCGCGTTCGGGGCGGTTCGGCGCCGCCGCTTTAGCTGTTGCCAGCACGCTCATCATGGGATCCATGGTTTCCGAGAAATCCTGCGCCTGATAACCAATCACCACATTGTGGCCCACAACACGCCGCCCTTCGCGCAAGGGCATGATCCCGGCTAAAGTTCGTAACAAAGTGGTCTTGCCGGTGCCGTTGAGGCCTACAATCCCGATCTTGTCACCGCGGCTGATGCGCAGATCCACTCCGCGCAAGACCCAGTTCTTGTCGTCATAGCTCACCCCTGCAGCTTCGATGCGCATAATCTCAACGCCGCATGGGGGCGGGGTGGCCACACGCAGGCGAGCGGAGCGTGACGAAATCTCAGGCACCAGAATTTCGTCCATTTTGGCCAGTCGTTTGACACGGCTCTGCACTTGTGCGGCCTCGGCGCTGGTGGCGCGAAAACGGTTGATAAAGCGTTCGGTCTGCGCACGGTAGCGGTCCTGATTGGCTTTCGACGACGCCATCTGTTCATGCCGTTTGATGCGCTCGTTGGTGTACCACTGGTAATTTCCGGCATAGCGCGTCACGCGGCCGCAGGTCACTTCGAGTGTAGTTGTAGTCAGCGTATTGAGCAGGTAGCGATCATGCGAGACAAGCAGCAGCGTGCCACGGAACTCGCGCAAAACCCTCTGCAGCCATTCCACTGCTGGAATGTCCAGAAAGTTGGTAGGTTCATCGAGCAACAGCAGGTCGGGATGCGCCACGATGGCGCGCGCCAGCTCCACGCGCATCTGCCAACCGCCGCTGGGCTTTGCCAAGAAGACTTTTCACCCGCTGCGACCGTAGCTACCGAATTTGTAGCTAGGCGTCCGCACAATGCGATGAACACCGAAGCAATTTGCAGGCTTGTAATGCCTTTTCTGCTGTGATCAATTGAATGCCCAACGACATATAAGCACATGAAAAAAGCCACGCGCGTCAGCAACGAAGTCGGGATCCGCAATTTGTGCGAGGTGGCCTCCCTCGTTCTGCGAACCATGCCGGTCAATGCCGCCATCGCCGTCGGCACCGCCCGGTTGTAGCAAACTCCACCTTGCATGAACACTTTCTTGCCGATCGGACGGTTTCCCTTGACCCGGTTCGCATAGTTCTGGCAGACCGAATAGACCAGGCCGGCAACGATGTCCTCGCGCGACAATCCCTCCTGAATGGCGTTCTTGATGTCGCTGGAGATGA
>JBAXJV010000360.1:0-3281 GCA_037137675.1 bacterium
GTGGCATTTACGAAATTAAACATGCGACTTTCCGTCATTTTGCCTAACAGCCTAAAGCCTAAACCGCTACAGCCTTGGCGTCCCTGCGGGACGCCAGTGAAAAATGATCGAACAGGTTGCAGATATGCCGAAAGAGGGTATGCTTGCCTTCGACCGGACGGGTTGGTCTGTACTTGCGGGTGCGCGGCGTTTGATGGCCTTGCGCCGCCCTTTAGTTTGAGGGAAAGGAGTGTCTGCAGTGTCAAAATCTTCTGCGATGGAGTTGAGGCCTTATCGGCTTTTGTGTGCAATTTGTTCGCTCGGCGCGCGCGATTCCGTAGTAGCCGGTGAAAAAGAAAAAAATCTTTTAAAGGCCGTAGCGCAGGCTCCCGATATGCCGGTTACTCTGAGCTGTAAGGTTGGCGAGGTCTTTGCGTATCAGGATCCAGATGCTGCCGACGATACGCCGGAGGGGGCTGAATTCAACGTAAAGCGTGACCTGGAAATTCTTCACAAACTCAACTTGAGCCCCGGGTGCACCTTGCCGGCCAGGATTATCTTCAGTCGCGTGCTGGATACGATTGAAAACCTGTCAGGAATATGCAGCTACCCCACTGTAACGTCTGACTGCTGGAAAGGCTGTCCGAAGGCGGATGGCGATGCCTACGAGCGAGGGCGCGGGCTGGGAATCGGGGCCATCATTCCTGTCCGAGACGGGAATGAAATGGCCGTGGATAAGGTGGAATCTCTGGCCGCAATGCATAAGTCAGAGGCGATCCGCATTCGTCCGCACATGCTGTTGTGCGCTGTATGCCAGTACGGCGGTGGTATAAGGCCGCCTTTTCCGGAGGATAATCTTCCGGAGCTGGTCGAGCTTGTTTTGAAAGCGCCTGACAGATTGCTTGAGATGGCGCCCAATGCGGAGTGGATGATGTGCGCTGCATGTCCCTGCCGTGCGCCCCGGCTCAATGGCTGCGTCAACAACAAGGGGGCAGGCGGGTTGCCGAATCAAATGCGAGACTTGCGCGTGCTTCAGAAGCTGGGGCTGAACTACGGGTCAACAATAAAAGCCCGTGATCTTTACGCGCGGATTTTCGAGCGGATTTCCGGCACGCCCGAGATTTGCCGGATTGAGCATTCCCGGCCCTCTGTTTGGTGGACTGGCTGCGGGGCCGCTACTGCCAACAGCGAAAACTACGACAAAGGCCGGGCGATGCTGGTGGCTGCAATGAGGTTGTGAATCAACAGCAGGAGATCGCAACCATGTATGTTGGCGTAGATTATTATCCGGAGCACTGGGAGCGGAAACGCTGGGATGTTGATGCGCGGTGGATGGAGAAGGCGGGGTTCAATGTTGTCCGCCTGGCCGAGTTCGCGTGGGCATTCATGGAGCCCGAGGAAGGACGCTACGAGTTCGAGTGGCTCGACGAGGCGCTCGCAGTGCTCCGCCGGCATGGGATCTCCGTTATTCTGTGCACCCCGACTGCGGTAATGCCGGCGTGGTGTGCGCGCAAGTATCCAGAGACGCTGGCCATGCAAAAAGACGGAACCCGGATCGTCTGGGGGGCGCGCAAGAACAATTGCTTTACTTCCGGCACCTACCGGTTGCTCTCGGAGCGGATTACGCGCGCCATGGCGAAGCATTTCGCCTCTGCGCCGAACGTGATCGGATGGCAGACGGACAACGAGTTCGGCGCGCCTGTATGCTGTTGCGAGACCTGCCGGCGGACATTTCAAGAGTGGCTGCGCCGTAAACACCTCAGCCTGGATGGGCTGAACAAAGCCTGGGGCACACATTTCTGGGGGCATTTATACCGCGACTGGGATGAGGTCACCGTTCCGCTGGATAGCGGCTCGCACAACCCGGGGGCCTGCCTTGACTGGCAGCGGTTCACCTCTTGGCTGAACGTGCGCTTTCAGAGCGACCAGGTGAAAATTCTGCGCGCCGGTTGCCCGGAGCACTTTGTGACGCATAATTTTATGGGGTTGTTCAGCGACCTGAACTATTACGATCTGGCCGAAGAGCTCGATCATGTATCGTGGGATAACTATCCCGTGTGGGGTAAGCCGGAGGTCCGCTACGGGGCTGCCGCCGGGGCGGATGTGATGCGCGGGCTCAAGAAGAAAAACTTCTGGATCATGGAGCAAAGTGCCGGGCCGGGCGGGTGGTCGGCTTTTTCCAGGAATCCGCGTCCAGGCGAGATCCGCAGCGTGGCCTACCAGCAGCTGGCCCGTGGCGCAGACGGTACTATCTGGTTCCGCTGGCGTTCATGCACCGCAGGCCGTGAGCAGTACTGGCATGGCTTGCTGGGGCATGACGGACGTCCCCTGCGCCGCTACAAAGAGGCCGCGCAAACGGCCGGTGAGTTTCTTCGCCTGGCCAAAGAACTGGAAGGCACCACGGTCAAAACAGACGTGGCGATGATCTACGACTACGACAGCATCTGGGCTTTGCGCATTCAGCCCGGGTTTGCAAAGAACGACTACCATCAGGCTATGCACCGTTATTACAACGCCCTGTTCCGGGCCGGCGTGAATGTGGATATGATCAAGCCGACGGACGACTTCAGTAAATACCGCGTGCTGCTGGCGCCGGACCTGAATGTGCTGCCCGACGGAGTAGCTGTGGCGCTCAGTGAATTCGTTCGCAATGGCGGGGTGCTGCTGAGCGATTGTCGCACCGGCGTCAAAACTGAAACCAACCTCTGTCACGAACGCACGCTGCCGGGGCTGCTCAGTAATGCGCTTGGCATCACGATCCCGGAGTACGATGCGTTACCGGGTGACGAGCTCTGCACTGTAAACGGGCTGGACCCGCTGAAGGGGTCGTTTCACGCGTTATACTATGCGGACTGGATCAAGCCGCAAACAGCGGAGAAGCTTGCCGGTTATGATTCCTGGCACATGCGGGGTTTTGCAGCCGCAACGCGGAATTGCTACGGGAAAGGCCGGGCCTATTATGTGGGGACAGTGGTGCAGGAGGAATCGTTCTACGACCTCCTGATTGCGGATATGTTGCACACGGCGGCAATTCGCCCCATCGTCACTCCGCCGCCGGGCGTGGAGGTGTCTGTCCGGCAGGCGCGCGGTCGCAAGTATCTGTTCCTGATCAATCACACCGAGCTGCGTCAAGTTGTCAAGGTGCCGGCAGGCCGCAAAGAGCTGATTGCGGATGCACTCACCGGAGACAAGCTCACGCTCGAGGTATTCGGTGTGGCGGTGATCAAGCTGTAAGGTTACGATTGTGAATCACTAGCGTCCCATGGGACGCAGGCTGTTAGGCTGTAGGCTGTTAGACTGTT
>JBAXJV010000361.1:0-3274 GCA_037137675.1 bacterium
GCCCCGCCTGCAGCTGGTTGGTATTAAATTCTGCCGCCAGCGCTTGATTGACCGGTTGCAGCTTGGAAGCGATATTTTTCACGCCGACCATATTTGTATCTATGCCGTGCAGGATTTTTCCCGCGACCACGCCCGTAGCGGCAGCCTGCATCGCTGCCGGGCGGCGCAGCGTATTTTTCAACAACCGCCGTCCATCGCCCTGCCGCCGTTCCAGATCAGAAAAAAGCAACAAGCCGGAGGCCACGATAATCAGAGCCACGCCCAGCCAGACACTTTTCAAAAGTTTCAGCATTGTTTTAAACTTCATCGTTTTCCACCGGTTGTAACCTGCCCGACTTTCAACAGCTCCGATGGAATTACCAGCCCGAGCTTCTTAATTAAGTCGGAATTAACGGCCGTAATTTCGGTGCGAGTATTAGTGATGGGGATATTCGCAGGATTGGCGCCGCGGAGCACGCGCACGGCAACCTCGGCGGCCTCGACACCAGAACTGTAATAATCCCGTCCCAGGGCCAGAGCCGCCCCATCAAGAATGCCAGAACTGTCGAAACAGAAAAACGGCAGACCGACGTCCTTAGAACGCTTGGCGATCTGGGCGTAGCCCGGCCTGACGGTGTTGTCCATAATCTGGCACACGACTTGTATGTCGGAGCGGAGTAATGCACTGGTAGCCTCGGCGGTCTCGGCGCTGCTGTTGACAGGGATGGCAATCAATTTCAGCCCTTCCTTTTCAAGGGCTTCGGCAAAACCTTGGCGGTTAATTTCCGCGTTAATCTCGCCGGGCGAAAAGAGCGTACCTACGGAGTGAACATTGGTGATGGATTTCTTGATTAAATGCGCCATGTCCGCAACAGGAGAAAGCGTGGTAATGCCCGTTACATTCGGCAGATGGTCAGCGTTGGACTTACCAGCACCGGCGCGCACGGCATCCGCCACGCAACCGAAAACAACCGGCAGATTGCCGACCTGGCGCAGCGCCGCCTGCAAAGTGGGGGTGGAAATGGTCATGACCAGATCAGGCTGCTCAGCTCGAATCGCAGTCATGATACTGGCAAGAGTTGTCATGTCTCCCTGCGCGTTCAGGCACCGCACATTAAAGTCGCGCTTTTCTTGCAAGCCTTGCTGCTTGAAGCCGTCCATGATACCGCGCCAGGTATCCGCCGAGAATTGAGCGTCATTGTAACGGGCAATCCTGATTTCCCAGGGCCGGGCAGGAATCTTTGACGCGATGGTTGCAGCGTTGGTGCTGCCTGGTTCGACAACCTCCTGCACACGGGCGGTTTCAAGTGGCAGATCGCCGGGCGGAACGCCCGCCAGCACCTTGGCGGCCAGACGTCCAGCTTGCGCGCCCCACGCCGCATAATTATTTCCTACCGCGCCGGCAGCCCCTTGCTGAACAAGTTCAGCGGCATCAACATAAACGGGCACGCGGGCGGTTTTCGCGGCACTGTAAATAGTTGAGAAACCTGTAACAACCAGATTGTCGGATGAGAGCAGAATGGCTCCGACGCGGCGCTGAATAACTGCCTGCGCCGCCGCAGGCAACTCGGACACGGTGGCTGCCGTGGCTTCGTGCAGCGACAAGCCATGTTCCCGGCAAAGCTTGCGCAACTTCTCCACAGAGATCAATGAGTTGGGTTGGGATGCATCATAAATGATCCCGACGGCGGTAAGGTCGGGGTTATATTTGCGCGCCATGTCGAGCAGGCGCGCCACGGGGGGATCTTCGTGCACCCCCGTGATCAGTAATGGACGTTTCTCAGACGTAAACAACCCCAGAGCTGCGGGATCGCTCGCCACCGTATAGACAACCGGAATCTTCGTAATGCGCTTGGCAGCGGCCATCAGCGCAGGTGTTGTAACGGTGATAACAAGGTCGGGGGCGTCTGTCAGAGCTGCATCCAGAATAGCCGGAAGTTGGGAAATTTCACCCTGCGCATTAAAATGTTTAACTGTGAAATCCTTTTGCTCCTTGAAGCCGGCATCGCGCAGTCCGCTTAGCACGCCCTTTTCTGCGGTGACCAAAAGCGGGTTATTCACCAAGTTGACCATGGCGATGCGGAACGGACGGCCCAGGCGGGCGGCGGGATGATGGAAAACAGAGGCTTCTTTCAGCATGGCAACTGGCAAAGTCAACCCCAGGTTGACCGCCGCCTCCAGATCAACGGCGGTTTCGGCTTCCGTGCTTGGCGCAAACGGGATGGTGTCCGGATTTTCTCCAAGCAGAACACGGGCGGCGATCTGACCCGTGTGGCGACCCTCGCTCACCGGACTCGCTCCACAGCTGAAAAGCGCGCCAAACCCCATCAGGCTGTTGTCATCTGCCAGCAGTGGAATACGTTCCCGCCGGAAGATTTGAGACAGCGCTGGAAAGGCGCTGACCACGGTAGTATCGGCCATACCGAAGACCGCATCCACTCCGGAGCCGAGCAGCGACTGAACGGTCGGCACGATTTCGCTGGGGTTGCTGATCGTGCGTTCGACGAGGCGCATGCCATGTTCGTCCAACAGAAAACGGGCGCTTTCTTTTTCCCGCATGGAATTGGCATCGGACGGGTTATAAATGAGCCCGACGTTTTTGCAGTTCGGATAGATTTGCTTGAGCCATTTGAACAGGGCGGGACTCGGCGCCGTCCAAACCGCGCCAGTTACATGCGGCAAGTGATCTGAGAAACTTTTACCGGCTCCGACGTCAAGCGGCGAAGAAACCGCGCCGAAAACAATTTGCACATTCTTGCTGCTGGCGATGGCAGCGCCCAGACAGGTCGTGGAAAGCGGAATCAGAAGGTCAAGGTTCTGGTCGGCAATATGCCTGACAACCTGCGGAAGCAAGGACATGTCGCTGTTGGGATGTTCAAGCTGAAGCACCAGATTCCTGCCTTCAATAAAGCCGGCGTCGCGCAACGCTTCGCGAACACCCTCAATGGTCATTTCAAACAAGGGATGGGGGCCAAAATAGAGCAGCCCCACTTTATAAATACGTCCCGGTTGCGGCTGGTGCGTGATGGCAGGGGCCGGCGCGCGAGCGGCGTCCGGAGCCTTGGCCTGAGCCTGAGCGCGGATATTTTCCGGGATGGACCATGCTGTGAATTCCCCAGCCAGTGCTGTATTGACGGCCAGCCGTTCGGGAACAAAATTTTCAACGCCAAAAGTTTTCGGGTCGGCGCCGTGCAGTATTTTCCCGGCAATTTCACCCGCCGCGATTCCCACCGTATTATAGGAAGCGGCAACTCCAAAAAACACGCCTTTGTCAACGTCACTCGGATCGTTACTG
>JBAXJV010000362.1:0-3271 GCA_037137675.1 bacterium
GAAACTCACTTGTGCACTCCGTTCGTGGCTGCGGCGCCAGTGGCAGGGGTGGGGGTGGCGGACGGCGCCTCCCGTACGGCGGCGCCCGGGTACAGCATGAATTGCCCAAGCACGACCACGGCGTCACCGGCGGCAACACCTTCGACGATCTGGATGCGGTCATCGTTGCGCACTCCGGTTTTAACCTGGCGCATTTCAGCTTTGCCGTCCTTGACCGTATAAAGGAAAGTTCCATGCTTGCCGAATTGAACGGCGCCTTCCGGCACCATCACGGCCGCGCGCGCAAGCCCTGCCATTAAGCGGATTGACGCAAACTGGCGCGCCCAGAGCTTCAAATCGGGATTCGGTACCTGCCCGCGCAGCAGGATAGTCCCCGACTGCGTGTCAACCGCGTTGTCCAGAAACACCAGCGTGCCGGTGTAGCAGTTGGTGTCGCCGTTGGGTATCACCTCGATGGTGACGGGCCCCGCCGCCATCGCCTGTCGCAGCGCCGGAAGGTATTGCTCGGATACGGAACACTCTACGAACAGCGGATCGTAGCTGCGGATATTGACCAGTCGCGTTTGCCCGGCTCCGATCAGATTGCCGTTGTCTACAAAGCGCTTGGAGCAAACGCCCGACATAGCGGCGGTGATAGTGCAGCGTGTCAGGCTGAGCCGCGCGAGGTCCAGCAGGGCTTCGTCCATTTGAAGCTGCGCTGCGGCGGCTTGCGCCTTGGCGGAAAGCGTGTCGAAGTCTTCCGGCGAAACCAGTTTCTTTTCGAGCAGTACGCGGTAGCGCTCCAGCGTGGACTGGCTGAGGGCCAGATTGGCGCGGTCGGCGGCCAGCATTCCCTCGGCCTGGCGCACGCGCGCTGCATAGTCGCTGGGATCAATCTGAAACAGCGGCTGGCCGTTGGTGACCACGGCGCCATCGTTGATAAAGGTTGCTACGAGTATGCCCGAGACCTGTGAAACCACATCCAGGTTGAGGCGTTCCTGGGTGTGGCCGAAGGCGCTGATCACTATGGGTGTGTCCAGAGCGGAGGCCGTGGTGGTGCGCACGGCGGCGGGCGGGAAAGCGGGCGGTCCGCCTCGTTTGCCGCAGCCGCTTGCAATCAGCGCCAGCGCGCCGCAGGTTGCGATTACGCCGGTTAAACGAATGGAAGGGTGCATGACTTAGGGCTCCTTGGATGAGATGTTTAGTGTTCAGGTTCCATGACGCCGACTGCGTGGGCCAGCATCGCCAGCGTGGTGAAGACAGACTGGCGCGCGGCGATCCGTTGACTGCGGGCCTGAGCCAGCTGCCGTTCGGCGCTGAGCAGGTCGAGAATCGTTTTGAGTCCGGACTGATACATATTGAGTGCCAGGTTGTATGCGGCCGTGCTGCTGCTCTCGTAAGACTTGCCGAAGCAGTATTTCTGAACCGCCGTTTCGTAGTCGCTATAGCGCTTCCAGACCTCGTCGCTGACCAGCAGCTCGGCGCGCTGCAGCTGTGCCCGGGCAGCATCTGCCAGCGCTATCGCGGCGCGCTTGGCGCTGAGCGTCTGGAAGCCGTCGAAAAGCGTCCACTGCAGGCTGGCTCCGGCGCTGTAGTTCCAGTCGTTGTCCTGCAAGCCCTGGCCTCCCGGTGTTCCACCACGCACCTCGAAGTTGTCCTGTGCAAGTGTGCCGTTAAGGTAAAGCGAGGGCCAGAGCGGAGCGGCGGCAACACGTACGGCGGCTTCACGGGCGGCCACTGTGGCACGCAGGGCGGCGATGTCGGGCCGGCGCTGGACAGCCGATTCAATCAGCGCGGTCAGGTTTGTCTGCGTGGGGGCAACCGGCATTTCTGTGGCTGGCGCTTCAATCGCAAGCGGTGTGTCGGACGGCATGCCGACGGACTGTACCAGTATGCCCTGCGCGGTGCGCAGAAGGCCGCGCGCACCTGCCAGATTGAAAAGCGACTCATCGTAAGACGACTGGGTCTGCAGAATGTCGAGCTGCGTACCCAGGCCGGCATCGCTGCGCGCCTGGGCGGCGTCGAGCGACTGCCGGGCGTCCTTTACGCTGGCTTCCGCAGCCGCCACCCCGGATTCGGCGCTGACCCGGTTGTAGTAGGCAACCGCCACTTCCAGCAGCACGTTCTGGATCGCGCTGTTGAAGGCGAAGTTTGCCGCATAGACCGTCTGCAGCGCCTGCTCAACCGCAGCCGAGCGCCCTCCGCCGAAGTTGATTACAAGGTAATTCAGCTGCAGCCCGGGCCCGTAGGCCAGGCTGCCCTGATCAAAGCTGTCCGGCTGCGACTCGATGCCCCGGCGGGTGACTCCGGCGGTGGCTGCGAGCGTCGGCAGAAAATAGCCGTTAGCCTGATCCACTTGCGCAGAGGCCGCGCGCGCTTCGGACCAGGCCTTGCGCGTGGCGGGAGCGTTTTGCAGGGCCATGTCGGACAGCGAGGCCAGTGCAAGCGGGCACTTTGGATCGGGGCGCCGGGCGGCCCGCAGGGCGCGCCAGGTTTGATCGGCGCGTTGCGTCGTGTCGGGCGGCGCCCAGATGGCGGTGCGCGATGCCGGCGCCGGCGCCGAAATGCACCCTGCCAGAGCAAGGCCAAGCGCCAGCGCTAACGCCAGCCCTGTCCATGTCAGTTTCTTACGCGCCTTTCCGCCTGCCTTATCACACATGCCATTCCTCGCAATTTGTAAATACTCAGGGACTTTAACAGTCAGTTTTCTCGCAAGTCCAATGAGGGGATCCTTGCATTTTCTGCCGTGCCATGCAAGCCGTCAGCCAGCCGGAAGTTAATGGCCGCCCATGATCACGCCCGTAATTATCCGCAAACTCGGATTGACCTGCATTCGCATTTGAGTCTATATGGTGGCACGAAACAGCGGGAGGTATAGTGTGGCAACCTATGAATTGACGGGCACGGTAAAAGTGGTCATGGATGTAATGAAGTTCGACAGCGGGTTCAGCAAGCGCGAGTTTGTTGTGACTACCGGCGACGATCGTTATCCTCAGGACATCAAGTGCGAGTGCGTCAAGGAGCGCTGCGCACTTCTGAATGACGTTAAGCCAGGCCAGCGTGTGAAGGTGTCTTTCGACCTGCGTGGCAATGAAAACAAAGGACGGTACTTTGTGAGTTTAACAGCGTGGAAAATCGAGCCCGCGCAAGCGCCCGGCCAGTCCGGTGCTTCCGAAGACAGTTCGCCGTTTGACCAACGCACTCCGCCAGCCGAACACGAAGACGGACCGCCCTTCCAGTAAGTGCGCTGATAACGGTTCGCAGCCGTCGCTCCGGAGGTCTGGCCGGACTG
>JBAXJV010000363.1:0-3269 GCA_037137675.1 bacterium
GGCCGGTGGTGGCTGTGCTGGTGGACGATTCGGCCAGCATGCGCCTGCCTGCCGGGCCGTTTGTCACGCCGGAGGAACAGCTCCGCGCCGCACGCGTTGCAGGTTACGACACAAAAAACGGGCAACCCGATGCGCAGGTTCGCAAATTACTCAACGGTATGAGCCGTGCCAAGTTTGTGCATGCTGCGCTGACCGCCGGTCCACAAAACTTCCTGAATACCCTAGCTGCTACCACCGATGTGCGCATGGTGGTCTTTGACCTTCAGTCGTGCCCCGTTCCGCTAGCGGCAAAAGCCGGCGCGGACGCTGTGGACTCCTGCGTGCCGCAACTGCCAGACCCTGTTGGCGATGGTGGAGCAGGGACGGCCTTGGGAGATGCTGTGCTGCGCGCGGTGGATGATGGCGGATCAGATCTGGCAGCAATCGTGCTTTTTTCTGACGGGCGTAACACTGCCGGCGAAGCGCCAGCTGAAGCTGCCCGCCGCCTCACCGCGCGTCGCGTGCCGCTTTACGCCGTGCTGCCGGGCGCTACAAACATTCTGTGCGATGCTGCAGTGCTGGACGTTTTCAGCCCCGGCGAAGCGACGTTAGAGGATCAGGTGCGCGTCAGCGTGGTCGTCGGCTCGACCGGGCTTGACTGTAAACGCGCCACCTTGGAACTGTACGACGGCGACGTCCGGCTGACTGCGCGCGATCTTGTGCTGCGCGACGGCGAGCCGCAGTCGCTCGACCTGACCTACAAGGCGACCACTTCCGGCGTGCGCCGTCTGACCGTGCGCATTCCGCCGCTGACGGAAGAGAGCGAGTCGTGCCGCGCGAACAACGCGGAATCTACTGTGTTGCGTGTAAGCAGCGAGCGGTTGCGTGTTTTATATATTGAAGGTCTGCCGCGCTGGGATTACCGTTTCCTCAAGAACGCCATGCGTCGCGACCACGGGCTCGGCGGACGTTCCGGCGCGCAGCCCGATCTGCTGCTTGAAGCCGAGCTGCGACGCCTGAGCAGTGGCGCACAACTCGTGCCGCACACCGTCGAGGAGCTGTCCGCCTATCATGTGGTAATCCTCGGCGATGTTTCGCCACAACTGCTTACGCCGTCTTTTCTGGCGGCGCTCGATCAGTCCGTGCGCGGACGCGGCGTAGGACTGATCGTACAGGCAGGGACGCTTTACATGCCGCACATGTACGGACGTGACTTTCAGGCATTACTGCCTGTGCAGTGCGTGCCCGGAAAGGCAGGAATTGAAGCGCCAGCCTGGCGGCCTTTTAGAATGCGTCTTTCTCCAGAAGGCGCATCGCATGCCGTAATGGCTCTGTATGACGACTCTGATGCCAATGCGGCGCTTTGGAGCCGCATGGCGCCGTTTCCATGGTGCGCAGCGGCGCGCAGGCCCGCAGCAGGTGCTTCGGTGCTGGCCTGGACTTCCGGCATGGGCGACGGACCCGGCGCGCTGACGCCGCTGGTGGCCTTTCATTTTGCCGGTCTAGGGCGTGTGATGTTTGTTGGTACCGACGCCACCTGGCTCTGGCGGCGCGATGCCGGAGACCGCTTCCAGTATAAGTTCTGGGGGCAGGCTATGCGTTACGTTGCACGCCCCGATTTCAGTGACACTCGCACAGCGCGGCTTAGCGTGGCACCGCTGCGGGTTGCGCCCGGTGGCAGCGTGCAGGTTGAACTTTTCGATTTCGAAGCGGCGTCGGGAGGTGCGCATCCGCGCACGGCGCTGGTCGAGCAGCTGGCCGGCGATGAGCCCGCGACAACGCTGGCCTTGGCGCCCGAAATGTCAGGACGTTTTTGTGGTGTGTTTAAAGCCGGCGTTCCGGGCCTCTACCGCGTGAGTTATACGCCCTCAAGCCGGGCGCCTGTGGTCGCTGAATTTGTCGTGCTGGCGGCTTCTGGCGAGGGGCGGCATACCAGTGTAGACAGGGCCACCTTGGAGCTGCTCGCTGCCGCAAGCGGCGGAGCGCTGCTCGATGCATCGGAGCTTTCCACGCTTGCGGGCAGAATCAAGGCGTTTTCCACTTTCGAGCAACTGCACCGCGAGGCTACACTGTGGGACAATGGCCCGGTTTTAGTGCTGCTGGTGTTGCTTTACGCATTTGACGTCGCTTTGCGGCGACTGAACGGGATGGCGTGAATAATGACTAAACAAACTCCCGGAAGGCGCCAATGAATGCACGCTTTATCTATCTGCCACGCGCCTGGGTTTTCCGTTTTAGCGCAGCGAGTTGCAGCATTTTACTGACGTGCACCGCGTTTGCCCAAACTCTCGTGCCGCCGGTGCCTGTCACGCTGCCAGCGACGTTGCCTGGGGACGATGCACTCACGGAGTGGCGGATTCTGGAGCGCGTTACGACCGCGGTTGACCGCGGACTGGAGTTTCTTGCCCGCCAGCAGCAGCCTGACGGGCGTTGGGCGGACAATCACGCCGCCAACGCGCTTGCGATGCTGGCTTTCCTTGGCCGCGGTCACACGCCCGGTCATGGGCCATATCTCCAAATGTTGGAGCGCGGCAAGCGGTTTTTACTCAGCACTCAACGTAAAGACGGGCTCATCCAATCGCCTCAGCCCCGCGGTCCAATGTACGAACATGCCCTGGCGACGCTGGCGCTGGCGGAGATGTACGGTCAGGACCCCGACCCGCAACTGGAGAATGGGCTGCGCCGCGCTGTGACTCTGATTGTGAACGCTCAGTCGGGCGGCGGCGGTTGGCGCTACCAGCCGAAACCCGGTGATCAGGATCTGAGTGTTTCGGTCATGCAGATTGTGGCTCTGCGCGCGGCGAACAACGCTGATGTGCCGGTTCCTGAGGAAACGATTCGCAAAGCGATTGCATTTGTGCGTTCTTGCACAGTAGCGGCGGGCGGGTTTTCATATCAGCCCGGTGGCGGATTGTCACCGCAAATGGCGGCGGCGGGGACGCTCTCGCTGCAATTGCTCGGACAATACGATGACGACCGCATCGGGCCGGCCGTTGATGCCGTGACACGCATGCCGGTCGTTTGGGGGCAAAGCCATATCCAGTACTTTTTCTATTTCCACTACTACGCCATCCAAGCCAGCTATCAAGCCGGCGGGCGCAATTGGAATTTGTGGCATCCGCGCGTCCGTGAAATGATGCTTGCCAGCCAGCAGGCCGATGGCCGCTGGACTTTACCGCCAGGGTACAGCAATGAACCAGGCGAGATTTACCCGACAGCCATGGCCGCTTTGATTTTGGAAATCTACATGCACTATCTGCCAGCCTACCAGCGCTAAATCTCAAGTGCTG
>JBAXJV010000364.1:0-3268 GCA_037137675.1 bacterium
CGTATCGTCGGCGCTCCGGGGGCCAATCCCACGCAACAGGTGCTATTCGATTACGCCGGGCACAGGCCGATGCTGGCCTTTATCGCCGATATCGTGCCGTAAGAATCGTTAGGGACACATTAATAGTCGAAAGCTTACCTAAGAATCGGGAGCCGTCTGATTCACCACCGCAGAGGTCGGCCGACCATCTCGGCGTCGGGGTCGAATCCCCCTCCTTGACGTCTTCTCCGGTCAACCGTCGTCATCGCCTTTCTGGTCCGTCTCAAGTAATCCCAGATAGTCTCTTCTCGCATAAAGAATACGGATAATCGAAACATTTTTCTCGTCGATCCGGTAAAACAGGAGGTAATTCCTGCACGAGATGAACCGGTAGACCTTGAGCATGGAAATATCCGTTCGCACCTGGGCGCCGGTCCGCGGCATAGACACGAGCGTCCGGATTTTTTCAAGGACCAGCGCGACCAGCTCCGCCGCCGCCTGCGGATTAAACAGATCGTCTGAAATGTACCGCTTGATCTCCTCCAAATCGGCAATGGCTTGCGGAGTGAAGCGGACTCTGAACATGGCTACACTCCCAGCTTTTTCATCGCCGCACCCATGGAAACCCATCCGCATTTCCGGGCGGACGCTTCTCCCTCGGCTAAGGACGACATGAGTTCCAGTTCGGTGTGCAGTCGCTCGTAAGCGCGAATGTCAACGATGGCAAAGCGCCCGTGCCCGTTCTTGGTCAAAAAGACCGGCGTGTCGCTCGTGACTTCACGTAAAACGGTGTTATAATTTCTGAGTTCGGAAATGGGTTTTATAACTGGCATGATAACCTCCTCGGGTGTGAAAAAAGTGTAGTTGAATCTTTCGAAGAATACAACAGCAGAATCGGTCGTCTTTGGGGATGGGGACCTGTTGATCGGCGAAAACCGAAGCCAACACTTCGAGAAAACTGCAGACTCAGTTGGTCGCGGATAAGTTACTATTAACGTATCCCTAACGACCGCCTGTGTTTAGTGTTTAATCCTAAAACCGTCAGTTCAACTGCTCCTCAGTTGAGGACCCTACTCGTAAACTCCTATCCATGAGTCATATGCAACCACACTGCCTGCCATTTGCGTTGCACCCATTGGGGGCATGACACACTTCGTCACCACACTTGATCCCACGCTTGGTCGGTTACGCTTAGTACCCGACGGCGTAAATACAGTGACGTATAAGTCGGCATGGAGATCCCTCGACTTCGCCTGCCCTGACCTGTGGTGAGCGCAGTCGAACCAGCTTAACCGAAGGGCTCGGGATGACAACTTTTCGCCTGTCATTCCGAGCGGAGCGTAGCGGAGTCGAGGAATCTCGTGTTTCAGTTGATACGTTAGTGAACTTATGAACCGGTGTACTAAGGGTGGTGACGAAGTGTTTTGTTTGCCCTCGATTCAACTCGCGTTTCTAAGTTGAAATGGGCGGGCTGTTACTTTTTGTTCTCGCCTTCCGACGCGCCCAAGAATTAATCTCCCCCTTTTAGCAATCCACACGTCCGTTATCAACAGGGGTCCTTCGATGCGAGTCAAACTGTGCGCCGTTTTATTTCTGCTCGTCTTTGCCGGTCAGTTCGTTCTCGCCGGGGATGGCGCGACCGCCACCGGTTCATCCCTCCCCCAAAGAACCCCGCCGTATCTTCCGCCCCTGACCCTGTGGGGCGATGCGACCGCAGTCGATGAACCGGAAAGCGTCTACTACTCCGTCGGCCGGACACCGCTGCATTTGGGACGCAACGCGGAGTTGCTCGCCAAGTTTCTTGATTTCCTGCGCGAAAAGCAAGTGGCCCCGGGTTCGCTCCTGGTGAAGAACGTAGAACCGCCAAAGGAGATGCGCAGAATACTCGTCGAGCCGGAACTTGTCACCAATTGCGGTTGGAATATCCGGGGCGATTGGATCGTCAGCGCCGGTGGGCGATGGGGGCCAGGCGCGCGCGTGCCGGTGCGCATCGACAGGGCTGGTTGGTATCGCGTTTGGATCCGGTACATGGGTTACAAGGAAGGTCTGGCGGTCACCGATTTCCACGTCCTCGCGGCCGGGAAGGATATCCTGTCCGATCAGTTCCATGGCCGGGTTGCCGGCGCGGACGGTCCCCAATGGCATGATTTGATGGTCTACTTGGGAGCCGGCGACTATCAGCTCGGGTTCGAACACGTGGACCGCCTCTACCAAGCCCCGGCAAATGCGCCATGGCGGGAGCATCAGGTGGACTGCATCTATCTGACTGACGAACTTTGGCGCGAAGTTCCGTCCGACAAGGAACTCGCGGACCTGCGCGCGCGCGTACCGGCGGCCGCGGCGCAACGAACGGAGACTCCCGCATTGCCCGATGACCAGAAGCAGCTTTGGACTTCCTGGCAGGTTCACCCGTCCGACTGGGAGACCGCCAGGGCCAATCCGCGTTTGTTCGAGTTGAGCTACGAGTTCTGGCGCCGCGAAATCGCCGAAATCGCCGAAGCCGACTACTTCGCGCCGCCGCGCGACCCCGTAACGGGCGGCATCGCGGACTACCGCGATCCCCGCCGACAGGTGGTGTTCGATCCAGCCTGGAACATGGTGGCCAACCCCTATCGCATTCGAACGCAGCGCGAGATCCTCGAGGACGACATTGATCCGCTGGCCAAGGACGCCTTCTACGACTGGATCAGGCCCGGCCGTTTTCCGGTCGTCGTCGGCCAATGGGAACGCTCGGGAGATGGATTGACCGCCTGGGATGCCGCCACTTCGGGTTTGGCGGCCGGAAACTATACTGTTCCCCGGTCGGGCACCTGGCATCTTTGGGTGCAATTCAAGAACATCAACTACTTCGAATATTTCGGCGTGTATGCGGACACCGTTTTCGGGCGCTCCGCCAAATGGGAACGTACGGAGCGTCTATATCCCGGCGGTCGTGCGGCCTGGGCGAAAGTGGGCGTGATCGAGGTGCCGCATCTGACCGACGAGGAAATCGCCGCGCACCGCGCGAAGGCGGCCCAGGGTGTGTTTGTGACCGGCGGTAAACCCGTGTTCGCCATCCCTCAGGGCGAATGGCGGGTCGTCGACGGCTATCTGGAAAGCACGAGCGAGACCTGCCGCCTCACGGCGAAATGCGCGCTGAATCCAACGAATGATTTTCATATCCGGGCACGGTTGTCGATCACGGGCCTGGCCGGCTCGGGCGCGGCGCTTATCTTTCGCGAAAGCAACGGGGTTAATGACAACACCATTCGCTTTGAGGGTTCGGCGAAAGGGGCAGCTTTCGGGACGG
>JBAXJV010000365.1:0-3266 GCA_037137675.1 bacterium
AGTGCGAGCCCAGGAGGCTGGCACAAACTCTACGGAGCTCGCGCCCGGTATCGTGTCGGTGGCGCAACACAGCCAGACGGTGGAAACCGGTGACGAGCACCCGCTCTATTTCGGCCTGGGCGTCGGGTTTGTTGATTTCGACGGCGGCCAGGCAGTGCGGGACGGCTATTTCCCCGCTCTGCATGTGGGCTACGACTTCAGCAATTGGCTCTCGCTCGATGCCCAGTTCCGCGTGCTTCCCAGCCTGCGCGGCCAGTACTACGATCGCCTCAACGCGAACAAAGACGGGTACGACCAGGTCAATCGTCTTCAGGAAGACACTCAGAAGTTTTCTGGCGGCGAGGGGTACACGGGAACCTGGGGTTACGGCGCGGCGGTGGACGGGCTCTATCATTTTACCCGTTGGGAGCGTCTGGATCCTTATCTGGCGGTAGGAATCGGCTACGACTGGTATCAGCACAAGTTCTATGATCCCGGTTACACATTGACATTGCGGGCAGGCGGCGGTGTGATGTATCACCTGAACGACGAATGGGCCATCCGTATTGATTTTCGCGGCTACCCGATCGTCAATCAGGACGACTTCAAAGCTAACTCGGAGTACGAAGCTGGCGTTGTCTGGACCTGGGGCGCACGCACGCCAGCCAAGTTCAATGTCAGCGGCGGTGCCAAGGATAGCGATGGCGATGGTTTGACCGACGCCGAAGAAGCCGTTATCGGCACCGATCCGTACAACCCCGACACTGACGCTGACGCGCTTTCGGACTACGACGAAGTGCGCTTGTACAAGACTGACCCGCTCAATCCCGACAGTGATCTTGATGGTTTGACGGATGGCGCCGAGGTCTTTACCTATCATACTCTGCCTCTGGATCGGGATACCGACAAGGGTGGTGTGACCGATGGCCATGAGGTGCTGGAGGACCACACCAATCCGCTCAACGGCGCGGACGATCTGATCCTCTACACGCTGATGTTGAATTTCGACTATGACAAGGCTGTCATTAAAACCGATTTCTTCGGCAAGTTGGGCATCATGGGCAAAGTGCTGGAGCGCGATCCGCTGGCCACAGTGCGTTTCGAAGGACACGCGGACCGCATGAAGAAATCGCTTAAAGAGTACAATCAGAAGCTCTCCGAGCGGCGTGCACAGGCGGTGCTGGATTATCTGGTGCAGAAGTTCAGCCTGCAGCGCGATCGCATGTCGTCCATCGGTTACGGCTTCAGCCGTCCCAAGGCCATCAACGATCCGGTGCTCGGCAATCCGCTCAACCGTCGCGTTGAGGTATACATCCGTCCTTCAAGTCCGGAAGCGCGGGCGCGTCTGCTTGCGCCGGTAGATGGACGTGATGTTCCGACGGCGCTGAACCAGCCATAATCTGGCGCAATTGAATTGGACGAGAACCCGGAGCCGCGAGGTTTCGGGTTTTCGCCATTTAAGAGGACGATACGACGATGCCGGAACAAGCCAAGAATAGACTGCGCGAAGGTTGGCTCGTTTGCCGGATGGGTCTGGAAATTGCGCTGGTCCGGCTGGTGGGGATGGTCTTGCCGCGATTGCCGAGGCGCGTGATTGTGGGCCTGGCCCGTGTGCTCGGCAGAGCTGCATTCCTGTTTGCGCGGCGGGACCGGCGCATCGCGCTCGCCAACCTCCAGATTGCCTTCGGAACAACCATGACATCTGCGGCCCGGCGCCGGATCGCACGTCAGTCATTTCAAACTTTTGCGCTTGTGGTGCTGGACTATTTCTGGTTTTCCCGCGACACGTCCGCACGCCTGCGCCGCTATGTCCATATTCCGCAAGACTTACGGGAGATGAGTGACAGCCCGGGCCCGAGGGTGTTTTTTACGCTGCACATGGCGAACTGGGAAATGATGGGGCTTGCGAGTGCGCTGCGCGGAATGATTTTGACCAGCGTGGCCAAGCCTGTGAAAAATCCGTATGTGGACCGGCTGGTCACTGCTCTGCGTGTCAGCACCGGTCAGTGTGTTGTGACGCGCAAAGGCGCGCTGCGAGGTTTGATGAAAGCTTTGAAATCCAACGGCAATGTGGCGCTGGTGCTCGATCAGGATACGGTGCCGGAAGAGGGTGGTGTGCAAGTAGAGTTTTTCGGCCTGCCGGTGACGATTTCCGACGTGGCTGCGGTGCTGGCCACTCACTTCCAGGCGCCGATCTTCGGCGGTTATTGCCAATGGACTCCCGACGGTCATTACCACTCCTTCCTGCGCCAGTTGGAAGCCGGCGATCCTGCCACAGTCACGTCGCGCATTGCTGCTCAGTTGGAAGAGGAGATTCGCCGTAATCCGGGCCAATGGACCTGGATGTATAAACGCTGGAAACGCCGCCTGCCGGGGTCCCCGACAAATGCCTATCCCTACTATGCCGACTTCGTCTAAGTCCACCCTGTCGCTGTGGTTAAAGCTTCGCTATCTGGCGGAATACGCCGGATTGAAAACGGTGCTGGGCTTGTTGAACACGCTTCCGACAGACGCCAGCCTGGCGATGGCGCGCGGGGTGGGGGGGCTGGCAAATGCTGCCTGCGGTTTGCGGCGGCGTGTATCCATCAGAAATCTACGCCGCACAGGTGTGGCTGACGACTCAACTTCGGCGCGACGTCTGACCCGCGCGGCATTCCAGCACATGACGCAACTTGTAGTGGAAACCCTCTGGGCGCGCTACACCCCGGGCTTTTTGGAAAAACATGTTTCGATGGTAATCCCGGCGGCTACCAGAGCGCTGCTCGACGATCCAGCGCAAGGCCTGATTTTAGCTACTGGCCACATCGGAAACTGGGAAGTGGCCGGACTGGCGGTTGGGCGGTTGAAGCCAGTGGTAGGGCTGATGCGTCCGTTAAGCAATCCATACGTGGACGCCATGGTGCAGCGCCTGCTGCCGCCAGATGGCTTTCGCATTGTGCCCAAACACAGTCCTGATATTGGCCGTTTTCCAGAATACCTGCGACAGGGTAATGTGCTGGCCTTGATGATTGACCAGTTTGCCGGTGATCGCGGCATGTCCGTGCCATTCTTCGGACAGCCGGCTCAGACGCACACGGCGATTGCGCTTCTGCACCTTGTCACCCATGCGCCGCTGGTCTTCGGGTGGTGTTGTCGCACCGGTCCGTTGCAATTCGAAATTCGAGCCTCGGATCCGATTATCACCGTTCGCACTGGCCGTAAGCAGGACGATGTGCGCGCCGTGCTCTCACAACTTAACGCAGAACTGGAACGCGCCATCCGCGAAGCCCCGGAGCAATACATGTGGG
>JBAXJV010000366.1:0-3264 GCA_037137675.1 bacterium
TGGCACTGAGTTGTTACAAGATGCTGACATTAAAATGGATCAAAGGTGGTCGAAAATGAAGTCAGGCCTGAAATCAGAAGTGTTTGAAAAGTTCGCCGCAGCAGCAGGCGGCATCATGAATCCGTCGGTTGCGGCCTGGAAGCAGCAGGGCGGCAAGGTTATGGGTTATACATGCTCCTTTGTTCCCGAAGAGCTGCTCATTGCAGCGGGACTGATGCCTTTTCGCATCCGCGGGACTGGTGGCAGCCAAAGCGCCGGGCAGGCGGATGACTATTTTGAAGCGGCAAACATCTGCAGTTCGGTGCGGCATTGTTTTAATAAGGTTTTGCTCGGCGAGTATGCTTTTATAGACGGGGCGGTCATCGGCGGTGGTTGCGATGCCAACCGGCATATCCTTGATAACTGGCAGAAAAGTCCGGTCGCGACCCCGTTTTTAGACCGGATATTTTTTCCGCACAGCAGCCATGAGCTGGCGGCTCGCTATTTTCGCGATCAGCTCGCCGGGTTGAAGGTCCGGCTGGAAGCGCACTTTGGCGTGCAGATAACTGATCAGAAGTTGCGGGACGCCATCAATCTGTGCAATGAAACCCGGGATCTTCAAAAAGAACTCTATGCTTTCAGAAAGCTTAATAACCCGCCCATTAGCGGCGCAGAGACGGTTGCCGTTATGGTGGCGGCCACTTCAATGCCCAAGGCCGGGTACAATGCCGATTTAAAGCAGTTGCTTTCAGAACTGCGCCGTACGACTGTTCCGGATAAAATTTACAAGGTCCGGCTGATGATCGTCGGGCCCGGTCACGATGAGTCATCCATCTGCGACATTGTCGAAAGCCTGGGCGGTCTGGTGGTGACGGACCTGACCTGTTTTGGCGCGAAAGCCATGTTTGGCCGCGTGCGCGAAAGCGGCGACGATCCCTTGCAGGCGATTGCCGATTATCAGGTTCTGGACCGGCCGTTCTGCCCGAAAAATCTGGGGGCGCATCCGCATATCCACGATGAAGTTTTCAGTAATATCAGGGATTTCAAAGTGGATGGGGTCATCGGTCAGAATTTCCTGTGCTGTGACACGTGGGGCGGCGAAATCTATATTCTCAGCAAGGAGCTGAAGGCTGCAGGGGTGCCCATGCTAAGAATTGAGCGGGAATATATTTCGGATTCCACGGGCCAGTCACAAACCCGGGTTCAGGCCTTCATTGAAACGATATCAGGAGGCGTGTGATGATAAACATATTTTCTCAATTATTGATGCAGGCGAATAAGTCGCTTGGCGGGCTTTGTCTCGACCCGCAGAATGCGTCGCCAGGGCCGTTTGTATTGGGCAATGGCGACTTTTTTATTGAAATACCGGTTGCCTATGGCTGCTCATATTCCGACCTTACCCTGACCGGCGCCAATGGAACCGCAAGGCCGGAGGCATCTGAACTGATCGACAAAGCAATCGGAACCGGAGTGGAAAGCCGGATGTGCACTGCGATCAAAGTCGCCTGCTATTATCTTGAAGCGGGCCTCGTCAGGAAGCCCGACCTGATAATAACCTCCAACTCCTGCTGCGATGCCATGGATACGCTCGGCAATCTGATTAACGGCTATGCGCCGTGGGCCCGTGTTCCCAGGTTCAATATGGATGCGCCGCACAGTTATGATGAAGCAAGCTACGCCTATTTTGGCAAGCAACTGCGTCAGGCCGTAACCTTCATGGAGGATGTTTTTGGAAGAAAAATGGACTGGGACCGGCTCAGAGAGGTTTGCGTTTTGTCAAACAAACAGGACCAGCTGCTGCTCGAGTTTCAGGAACTGAAGAAGGCCGTCCCATGTCCGGCAAATCCTGATTTCTCGCGGCTGGGATTTGCGTACGATAGATGGACAGGGGAGCGAGTCTCTCCCGAGATAACCGGCTGGCTTGAACAACTGGTCAGCGCCTCCGAAGAGCGCGTGAAAGCAGGCTTGGGGATTGAAGGAATAAACGAAAAGGTCCGGTTCCTCTGGCAGGATCTGGCCGGGAGTTGGCCCCCGGGTGCACTGTGGACGCGTTTGCAGAAGGAGCTGGGCGCGGTCTGCATAATGGATTACATGTCATACGGAACATTGACGCCGGTTGATCTTTCAAGCGAAGAAGCCATGTTCACTTCCTTTGGCAAACGTTTCCTGCTGGAAGATCCCATGAACCGGCAGGCGCTGCACACCACCGACCTGTTCTGTAACGACATTTTGCAGATCGTCAAAGACTTCAAATGCGACGCGGTGATTATGCCGGCCCACATCGGCCACCGCGACACAAACTCCCGGATGAAAATAGTCCGCGAAATGTGCCGTGAAAAGAACATTCCATGCCTGGTCCTGGGCATGGATATCTGGGACAAGCGCTATATGACGCCTGAGGTGGTCTTTGACCGGATCAAAACGTTTTTTGAGACTGTGAACCTTTTGGGGTGAGTCCGTGAGTTGGCGAACAAGAGTGCGGAAATCCGCGAAGCAAGGAGCATGAAAGTGAAAGCAATATACCGGCACCTTTTGGTGGGTTTGATTAGCGGTTGTTTGGTGGCGGGCCGACCTGCGGTGGCCGCAACTGTTGACCCGAACGCTTATCCGGGTGTGAGCGCGGAGGAATGGGGGCAATTGCGCTGGATGCTGAAGCTGGCTGATCAGGATATTTCCGATTTCACCAACTTTCAGTCCGTGGATGAACAGGGCATAAGTGCAAGCCGATATTCCCTTGCATTTGGCGCCTACTTCCTGGCCGCCGAGCAGTACCACAAATTCCCGGCCTGGCAGGAAACCATCAAGAACGCATTTGACCGCTTGAATCAGAAGATGCTCGATAAACAGGTGTGGGGCTACTGGGCTCATGAAAGCCTGGGCATTACAAAATTCGAACCCAGGATGGACCGCCCTTATCCTGAAAACAAGGACCCCGTATCCCTTGGAAATATCATGTATTCCGGGCATCTGGGCCAGATGATCAACCTCTACCAGATGCTTTATAACGACAGGAAATGGGATGCGCCCGGCTCCATCGTTTTCAAATGGGACGAGAACACCCGATTCGTTTACAACAACAAGACTCTACAAGAAGTGATGTTCCTGCAGTTGATCAACAATCCGGTCCCCGGCATCGAGTGCGAGCGCAACGCCATATTTCCGGTTTGCAACCTTCACCCGATGCTAAGCTGGATGCTGTACGACCAGATGCATGGCACGCGATATTTCGCCGCTGCCCAACCGCTCTTCGACAAATTCTTTGAAACTACCTTCGTAGATCCCAAA
>JBAXJV010000367.1:0-3238 GCA_037137675.1 bacterium
AATTTCGTAAATGCCATCGAGTAAATATAGACAGAAATACGCGAATTTCCTAACAGTCTAACAGCCTACAGCCTAACAGCCTGCGTCCCATGGGACGCTAGTGAATCTTAATCGTGGCCGTAATCTGCCGGAAAACCGGATTGTGATTACGAGTAAGATATATGAAGAACGTTCCAGAACGCTGAACGCCCTGATTATTCACCACTCGCGCTCAACATTGCCAAGCGCACGCGCACGCCGGCGCACCCAAGCCGGGGCGCGAACAACGAAGGCCCGCCGCGCCACCGACCAGACCGGCAAATCCACGCGGTTGTTGCCCATGTAATCGAAGCCGCGCAGGCCGTAGCGCTCCACCAGCAGCGCCGCCTTGCAGCGTCCGGTCACGTTGAGTGTTGCGGTTGTCGCCAGCACCTCTTCGAACAATCCAAGTTCTGCCGCCAGTTCCAGTGCGTAGCGTTCGTGGCTGCCGGTTACGAGCACCAGCCGCCGCCCGCGCGCCCGCTCTTCACGAAGGAAGTCCAGCACATCCTCGAAATACGGCAGTCGCTTATAATCAAGCGTCGCCCGCCGCGCCAGTTCCGCCTTGAGAAACCCCCGTCCGCGGCGCCACCAGAACGGCAACGCCAGGGCCAGCCAGGGGGCGCGGCGCAAAACTTGACACAGCGAAACCCAGAGCAGATCAGTCGCGATCAGCGTTCCATCCAAATCCACACACAGCGGCACGCGATCATCAATGGCGTCTGGTGTAATCATCGCCATGGTCACCAGGTCGTACGCACGGCAATCCCCGCCGCCGTCAGCGCGGATTTAATTTGAGGAATAGTGAATTCGCCGGTGTGAATCATCCCGGCCACGATCGCGGCATCGGCGCGCCCCTCGCGAAAAACATCGGCCAGATGCGCCGGACAACCAGCGCCGCCCGATGCCACCACGGGCACCCCGACGGCATCGGCGATCAAGCGCGTCAACCGTAAGTCAAACCCCTGACGCGTACCGTCAGCGTCCACGGAGTTAACCACAATTTCGCCCGCCCCAAGATCCGCTGCCCGCCTTGCCCAGACCACGGCATCCATGCCCGTGCGTTCCCGGAAACCGTGCGTGGTAATTTCATAGCCGCTCGGAAAGCGCTCGTCCGCCGCCACCCGCACCGGATCCATGCCGAGCACGATGCATTGCGCGCCAAAAGCCCGCGAGCCTTCGCCTATCAGGGCCGGATTGGCGACCGCCAGCGAGTTGACGGAAATCTTTTCGGCGCCAGCCAGTAGTACACGCTCCATATCGGCCAGCGTGGCAATCCCGCCGCCAACGGCAAAGGGAATATGAATCGCCCGCGCCACCTCGCGCACCATCTCGATATCAATCGGACGGCGTTCTGCTGAGGCGGTAATATCGTACACCACCAGTTCGTCACAGCCGTCCGCGTAGTAACGCGAAGCCAGCGCGATCGGATCGCCCAAGTCCACATTGTTCTGGAAGCGGACGCCCTTGGTCACGCGCCGGTTACGTACATCAAGGCATGGGATAATGCGCCGCGTCAACATTTGCCATCCCAATCACTGAAGTTTTTTAACAGTTGCAACCCGATGCGGCCCGACTTCTCAGGGTGGAACTGGGCGGCCACTATATTCCCGCGCCCAAGCAGCGACGCAAAAGTCGCGCCAGCGTATTCTGTGACACCAATAATGTCCGCTGCATTTGCTGGCGCAGGGTAATAGCTGTGCACGAAGTAAAACTCGCTGCCCATGGCCAATCCCGCCAGCACGGGGTGCGGCCGCCGGAAATCCACGCTGTTCCAGCCAATCTGCGGCACCTTGTCAGTCGGCACAACGGGTTGAAAGCGCCGCACCTGTCCGGCCAGCAATCCCAGAGTATCCACGCCGCCATCTTCTTCTGAACGCCCCAGAATGATCTGGGTACCCAGACAGATGCCGAGAAACGGAATGCCACGCGCCGCCGCCGCCCGCAAAGGCGCCACCAGGCCCAGCTCTTTCAGATTGTGCATGGCCGCCCCCGCCGCCCCCACGCCGGGAAATACCAAACGATCGGCCCGCTCGATCTCCGCCTGGTCGCACGTCACGCGGGTTTCAAGCCCCAGAGCGCCAAAGCCGAGCTGCACGCTCGTGAGATTGCCGGCTTTGTAATCAATAATTACGATCATGTCAGTTACCAGATGTTCGGTATTCGGTGTTCAGAAAATCTCTTCGATAGCTTGGCTCAAGGTATGGCGTTCTCGCCGAAAGCACCGTCTTGGATTGGCCACATCATCATCCACACCCCATTCGCGGCGGCCTCAGCGCGTCATGGGATACGAACACTGAACACCGGACACCCGACTCGGTTCAAGCAAGTCATCGGAGATCAAGCCGTGTCCGCGCACGGCTTGCATTATGGCGAACACGCTCCTATTGTACAAGCGTCTTGGAGCGCGCCACCGCGACTGCGGCTGAAAGGGGTTTTTATGAAATACATCGCATTTTGGTCCAGCCTGTCTATTTTAACCTGGAGTTCAATAACTATGGCCGGGCCGGCTATCGAGGCCGTGCGGCGGCACGATCTCGCCGCACTCAAGGCCGCGATTGCCACCAGTCCGCGCGAAGCCATTGCGGAACAAACATCGGAAGGCGCCACGCCGCTACATCTGGCTGCATCTAATGGCGACATCGAAGCGGCCGGGCTGCTGCTCAAGCTTGGTGCCAGCATCAACGCACGCACAACTAACGGCGTCACGCCACTGCAATGGGCGGCTTTTCAGGGAAAAACGGAGATGGTGGTTTTTTTGCTGAAAAATGGCGCGGACGTCAATGCCGTCAATGACTCCGGGTCTTCGGCGTTGCTTTGGGCCGCATCCAGCACCAACACCGCCATGAGCCGTGCATTGATCGAAGCCGGTGCGCGCGTCAACGCCACCAACCAAAGCGGCAACACCGCCATGCACTGGGCGGCCAAAGATAATGCGGTCGAACTTATGCGCCTGCTGCTCAACTACGGCGCCAACCCCGTCATCACCAACTCCGTCGGCAAAACCCCGCTTGATCTCGCACGCCAGTCCAACGCCCGCGAGGCGGTCCGCCTCCTGACACCCCGCCGACCCGGTTTCTTTGGCCGCCTGTTTGGCCATTCCAGCAAACTAGCGAAGCACACACCGCCTCCTCGCCCCGTCACGACCACCACCAAAACCGCGCCACCTGTCGTCGCCCCTTCGCAGGTCACCGTTGCTGTTTCACCTGCAGCTCAGGCT
>JBAXJV010000368.1:0-3211 GCA_037137675.1 bacterium
CATGCCCCCCGGAATGCCGCCGGCGGCGTCTACCGCGGCCAAGTCGAACTGACGGCGGCCGGCAAAAAGATCGCCGGAATCCCCGTCGCCGTGCGAGTTCTGCCTTTTGAGCTGCCGGAGCCCAGGGCGTACTCCGACCTGACTCGCGATTTTCTGGTCACCCTCTATTCCTGCCCGACGATTCATGAGCTGTTGCGCGACAACGGGGGCGACCGGGAACTGGCGGAAAAACAAATGCTTGCGATGATGAAAAACCTGCGCCGCCACAACCTGCTCCATCCCATGATGAACAATTATCAGCCGGGTGAAATGCTGAAGCGCCACCTTGAACTGATGAAAGAAGCCGGGATGACAACCCGCCCGTTGATCGGCAACACCATTGTCTGGCTCGGCCACGGCGGAGCGGCGCTCAGCGCCGACGACCTGACAGCCGCCCGTAACAACGCCGACATGTGGCGGAAGTTCTACATGGACACGGTGGGGCACACCGATGTTTATTTGCAGAGCGGCGACGAAGCTCCGGCGGCCTGGGTGGCCAAGATGCGACCCGCCTGGAAATTCTTCCATGAACGCGGGCTGAAAATATTCACCGCCGGACATGCGGGTATGTTTATCAAGGGCGGATACACCTACGACATGCATCCGGTGGCGGGGTATCCCGAAGAAGAGCAGCAGGCCAAGCTCTGGAACACGGTCGGCCACGCCTATGTCGGGTTCTACGCCGGCCAGCACAACGGCTCGGAGAATCCGGCCTATGTCCGCCGCCAGCACGGGCTGCTCGGCTAACGCGATCGCGCATTCTGTCTGGTCAGTCAGCGGCGCTGAAGACATACCTGACCGTGTTCGCCGCCGTGGGGCCGTCGGCGCGGGCGGGTGGTGACTTTGTGATGATTCAACAGTAAACAATGACAAGGAGCAGGTAAACCAATGCGAACGAAGACCACGAAGATCGATCGAGGGACGTTGCAAGAGCCGGAAGAATTAAAGGGGCTGCTCAACATTCTGAAAGGTTGCCCGGTACGCGACCGGTCGGGAGGTAATGTGCAGATCCATTTTGAGCGGGCAACCGGGGCCGGGCTTTGCGAGGTCGAGCGGCACGGAACAGCGGCGGTTGTGCGCTACTCCACGCCCGCACAGGCCGGCCGGGCGCTGGGGGCGTTGAAGGCGGGACTGGTTCCGCCGCATGGCGTCTACCGTGAAACCACCCCGTTCGAGACGCTCGGGATCATGTTGGACTGCTCGCGCAATGCCGTCATGACCGTGGAGCACGTGACCGGGGTGTGGCTGCCACGGCTGGTCTTGTTGGGTTACAATCAGGTCATGCTGTACACGGAAGACACGTATGAGTTGCCGGGCGAACCGTACTTCGGCTATCAGCGCGGTGCCTACACGGCCGCGGAGCTGACCGCCATCGTGGCGGCGGCGGCGGCGCTGAACATCGAAGTTGTGCCGTGCATCCAGACGCTCGGGCACCTGGAGCAGATCCTGCGGCATGGCGCCTACGGGCCGGTGCGCGACACGAGCTCCGTGCTGATGGTCGGCGAGCCGAAGACCTATGAACTGATCGACAAGATGGTCGCGCACTGGGCCGGGATCATTCGCACCCGCCGCATCCATATCGGCATGGACGAAACCCACGACCTCGGCCGTGGCCGCTACATGGACCAGCACGGATACCGGAACGGGTTCGATCTCTTCAATGAGCATCTCAAGAAAGTGACGGCCATCTGCCTGAAGTATGGGTTGAAGCCCATGATCTGGTCCGACATGTATTTCCGGCTGGGCAGCAAGACCGGCGATTACTACGACCCCAAGGCGGTCATTCCGCCCCGCGTGGCCAAGCAGATCCCCCTCGATGTCGACCTCGTCTACTGGGATTACTACCACGACGATCCGGCCTTCTACCTTGACTGGATCGAACGGCACCGCAAGCTCGGCAAGGAGCCGCTGATGGGGTCCGGCGTCTGGACCTGGAATATGCACTGGCACCACCGCCGGCTCACGGAGGCCAACGCGGGCGCCTGTGTGCGGGCCTGCTATCAGGCCAAGCTCAAGGAAGTGCTCTTCACGATGTGGGGCGATAACGGGGCCTTCTGCGATCACGATTCCGCGTTCGCCGGCCTGGCTTACTGTGCGGACCTGGCCTACGGCGCCACAACGCCGTCACCCGCGCGGCTCGAGAAACGCTTTGCGGCCGTGTGCGGAGGGAGCTATGCCGCGCACCAGCTGGCCAGCGACCTGTACATGACCCACCATCAAGGTGACACCTTCCAAGGGCCGTGGCCCTCCCTGTGGGATGATCCCTTCGGTGAAACGGGGTTCCGCACGTGGGCCAAGGACGACCCGCGCCAGATGGCCAAGGCGGTCCGACACTATACGCAATTGGCGAACAAGCTGCGCCCGCTGTCCGGTGATCGCGCCTGCGGGGACCTGGGCTATGCTCACGCGGTGGCGCGTCTGATTGCGGAACGCTACAGCCTGTGCGCCGACCTGATGGCCGCCTATCAACGGCGGAACCGTCCGGGACTGCAGGCCGTGCGGCGGCGCATCCCGCGGGTGCTGACCGCCCTGAGGGATCTCGAAAAGACCTTCCGACGCATGTGGTTGAGCCACAACAAGCCGGAAGGCATGGCCGCGACCCAGGGCCGGTTTGGATGGATCGACGTTCGCTACCGTGAAATGGATCAGAGCCTGGCGGAGTTTCTGGCCGGCAAACGGGCCACCTTGGCCGAGTTGGAGTATCGGTGCCCTCCGGTCTGACGACAAAGGGTAGGTTTTAACGCGCTGAGTTTCGAAAAGGACTGCATCATGAAAAAACGCAAGTTGTTTGCAGGAGCGGCCGGCATCATGCTTCTGGGTGGCGCCGCGCTGGCCGCGGACGGAGTTGTCAATCCGGTCTACAAGGCGCAGGCCGACCGGGCCAGGATTAATCTGGCCGCCAACAAGCTCAAGGTGGCTGAGGCGCTGAAGGCGGCCTCGCTGCCTGGCGGGCAGGCCGCGTATTTCGTGGTTCCCGCAATGAGCGATGTGATGCGTCTGCCTGATGTTTATCCCGACGATGGACGGCTCAACAGCGAGCTGCGGATCGTGGCGGCCCAGGACGAGTTTGAGCCGGCGTCGTTCCAGCTCTATTCGTTCACGGATCGGAAGGACGTGAAGCTGGTCGTATCGGCGCTGAAAGGGCCTGACGGTGCGACGCTCCCGGCCAACG
>JBAXJV010000369.1:0-3171 GCA_037137675.1 bacterium
GTCATCCCCGTGGAGAAGGTTCTGGCCACCGGCACAATTCATGAGCTGGCCAACCACACCCTCCTCATCGCGCGCGACGGCACCGAGCGGCCCATCGGCGACAGTGCCGCGCCCCTCCGTGACAAGGATGGCAGGGTTCTCGGCGTGGTGCTCGTCTTCCGCGATGTGAGCACCAGCCAGCGGCTGGAGAAGCTGCAACGGCAGTTTGCCGCCATGGTGGAATCGTCCAGCGATGCCATTATCACCAAATCACTGGACGGCATTATTACCAGTTGGAACGCCAGCGCGGAACAGATGTTCGGCTACTCCGCCGCAGAAGCCGTGGGCCTGCCGATGTTGATGCTCTGTCCGTCCGACCGCGCGGATGAGGAAGCGCAGATTCTCGCGCGGGTGGGGCGCGGCGAACGGAGCGACCACTTTGAAACCCGGCGCGTCCGAAAGGACGGCTCTCTGATTGATGTCTCGATCATGCTTTCACCGATCAAGAATGCGGCGGGCGAGATCACCGGCATTTCCAAGATTGCGTCCGACATCACTGAGCGCAAGCGGGCGGAGGAAGCGCTCCACCGATCGTCGCAAATGCTCCATCTCGTTCTGGATAATATCCCTGGGGGCGTATTCTGGAAGGACCGCGATCTCATTTACCTGGGCTGCAACAGCGCCTGTGCCCGCGCTGCCGGTCTTGGCGCCTCTGGTGAAATTATTGGGAAGTGCGACTTCGATCTGGCGTGGAAAACCAGCGCGGAAGCCTACCGGGCAGATGATCGCGCCGTGATGGAAAGCGGCATCCCCAAGATCGACTTTGAAGAAGCGTTGCCTCAGCCGGATGGAAGCATTGCCTGCATCATCACAAACAAGGTTCCGCTGCGCGACAAGGAAGGAAATGTCTTCGGGATGCTGGGAACCTTCGAGGACATCACCGAGCGCAAGCGGGACGAAGTGAAGTTGCGCGAGAGCGAGGAGATGCTTCAAAGCATCATGGCCACGGCGCGCGATGGCATCATCTTGCTGGACAATGATGGAAGAATCTCTTACTGGAATCAGGCGGCAGAGACAATGCTCGGCTACACCGCCGCCGAAGCGGCTGGCCAGAAATTACACCGGTTTCTGGTGCCGGAGCGCTACCGTGATGCTGGCGAAAAAGGCTTTGCTCACTTCAGCATGACGGGAAGTGGGGCGGTCTTCGGCAAGACGCTCGAACTGGATGCGCTGAAGAAAGACGGAACGGAGGTCGCGGTCGAGATATCCGTCTCCTCCGTCAAAGTCAAGGACCGGTGGGCGGCCCTCGGCATCATGCGCGATATTACCGAGCGCAACCGAACCAAAACCGAGCTGGAGAACTTCCAGCGGCAACTGGTGGAAGCGTCCCGCCGGAGCGGCATGGCGGAAATTGCCACCAACATACTCCACAACGTCGGCAACGTGCTCAACAGCGTCAACATCTCCACCGGCTTGATCGTGAAGAAAGTCAAGAACTCCCGGGCATCCAATCTCGCCAGGGTCGTGGCGTTGCTTGAGGAACACGCGCAGGACCTGGGGGCGTTTATGACCGCTGACTCGCGGGGCAAACATCTGCCGGCTCATTTGGCCCAGCTCTCCGAACATCTCCTGGCCGATCAGGCGGCCATGGGCAGCGAACTGGAGTCGTTGCGGCGGAACGTCGAACACATCAAAGAGATTGTGGCCATGCAGCAGAATTACGCGACCTTCGGCGGGGTGAAGGAAATGATCAACGTGGTCAGCCTGGTGGAAGACAGCCTGCGCATGAATGAGGATGCCTTGGGCCGCTACCGCGTGGAGGTCATACGCGAGTTTGACAAGGTGCCGCCCCTGAACGCGGAGAAGCACAAGATTCTGCAAATCCTGGTGAACCTGCTGCGCAATGCCAAATACGCCTGCCAGGACTCCAAGCGCACGGACCCGCGCTTGACGGTGCGCGTGACCAACGATGATGGCCTGGTCAGGATCTCCGTGATGGATAATGGCATCGGGATTCCGCCGGAAAATCTGACGCGCATCTTCAATCACGGTTTTCCGACGCGCAAAGATGGCCACGGCTTTGGCCTGCACAGCAGCGCTCTGGCGGTGAAGGAAATGGGCGGCTTATTGACCGTTCACAGTGACGGCCCTGGCCAAGGCGCCACCTTCACCCTGGAACTGCCTTTGCCCGACGCCGGAGAACTCAAATGAATAATATTGCGGGTGAATCGGGGTCCGGGGGAATCAGGGTCACTCATCAAAGGCGTTCGGTCAATAGACGTAATTCCTCAGACATAATTCCTCTTCAACGCCAAACAAGCACCTGTCTGGGTGGCTGGGGCATGCCCCAACCACCCAGACAGGTGCATAAGCAACACGCTTGACATTCCGGCTCCGCTTTAGTGTCATACCCCCTATGAAAGTGCTCGTCCAGTCATTCGCGACGGTTTCTGCGGTGCCAGTGCCTGCAAAGCCGGAAAAGCAATTTCTTATCTCTCGGCTGTTGAAAAAGGCCTTTCATGCCTGAGCGTTTACTGGCTGACATCGAATCGCCGTGGAATCAGTTTTCGCGCCGCTTCATTGAAGCGCCGGTCTACCGGCTGTGCGCGCCATTTCCGCCACATCCATTGGCAAATTTCTGGCGCTTGGAGTTGACACAGGATGGTGTGCAGCATGTCGTCGAGAATGACAAACCCGTCCTCGATACCAACGCCATCTGGCCAAAACTGCACAGCGGCTCATGGATTTTTGCCAAGGTCAGCGAGTTTGACCAGACGTTGCGGTGGTGCCTGTGCAGTCGCGCCGTCGGCGCCTTTCCGGGGGTGGGCAACCTCGGCAAGTTCGCCAAAGCGCCCGCTTGGGTGGATCACGAGGAATCGCCACTGGATTACGCGGCAAGCGTGCTGCGAAACTTGGATTGGTTCGACAGTCTCGAGAATCATCCCAAAGCGACCTACCGTGAAAAAGGTATGCCGGCGTGGTGGTGGCATGCGGCAGAAGGCGGCGACCCGCTGAACGGGGATTTCTTGCCGGGATCGTTTCCGGCAACCGCCTCATCTGGAATCGCGGCGATGTTAGGCGCAGCCAAAGTGTGGCCGGACCGCGCGACGCATTGCCAACGGATTGCTCGCGCCATCGGCGACTGGCTGCTGAAGAACCACACGCCGATGACCGGCGCCGTTCCGGGGATGC
>JBAXJV010000370.1:0-3150 GCA_037137675.1 bacterium
GTCAGCCCCATCATGTGAATGCTCTTCCGGACGTCGTTCACCAGCCATTCGAGTTGCGCTTCGTTCTTCAACTGCCGGTCGAGCTTCAGCTTGCGGATGACATCCTCGATCAGCGGACGGCTGTAAATGATCTTCTGAAAAAGCCCCAGGCGGTCGTATTCGGCCATCTGCACGGAGGTGTCGTAGCGCACCAGCGGGTTCAAAATTTCAGCCTTGCCAAGAATGATCGTGGTCGTAGACATGTAACTCGGCTTGACCGTGTAACTCAGCAGCACGGCCAGAAACGGGGTGCAGAGAATCGGAATCAGCAGCATCCGCTTGCGGCGGAAGAGCACTTCCATAAGATAGCGCAGGCCAAAGTCGCCGGCGACTTTCGGGTCGCCGGTGCCGTGGATTGCAGACTGGGGATTCCTGGCCATTTTGATTCCGTTAATTTCTTTTGGTCAGGCTCTCCACCGTGGCGCCCAACAGAACCGTGTTGAGCGAGGGAGTAATCATTTCCAGGAGATAGTTGAACTTGGCGATATCATTGCGCGGCACATATACAATATCGCCGGACAGCACCGGGGTTCCCATTCCGAACCCGTGCCCTTTCAGCATCGTCTTCACGTCCACCGTAAGCACCTCCGCCTTGCCGGCGCTGCGGCGCACGATCTTAACCCCGCTCAGCGCGCCCTTTTCGGTGGCATCGCCGGCCAGCGCCAGAGCGCGCACGACATCCATACCGCCGCCCTGCGAAAACACACCCGGCCTCGCCACCTCGCCCAGCACATAGAAAGTGTGCTCCTCATCGCGGTTAACAAACACCGTGTCTTCCGGCAGCAGCGGAATATTGAGCGCCTTGTTGCCGCGCTTCAGCAGTTCATAAAGATTGACTTCAATCAGGGTGCCGCGCCCGCGAATGATCTTACAACTGCGCAGATCGGCGGCGTCGGTCAGACCCTCGGCCCGGGCCAGCGCGCTCATGATCGTCGGGCGATCGGCGAAGTTGAACTGGCCTGGCCTGCGCACCTCACCCAGCACCGAGACGCGGTTGTTGTTGTAGGACTCAACCAGAATGCTCACGCTGGGCGTCCGGTAGAGCGGACGCAGCAAATCCTCGACCCGCTTGCCCAGCTCTGTGCGGGTCATCCCGTCGGCGCGCATAACGCCAATCCCCGGCAGCGTGATCTGGCCGTCGGGGCCCACAACATACTTGCGGCCGATCTCGGGGTTGTCGCTGGAGTAGAACTCCAGCACGTCACCGGCGCCAATCCGGTAATCCAGCGCTTCGGCCTCCAGCACAGCCAGATCATGGGGCGTCAGCGTGGCGGCCTCAATCGGGGTATTCTCAGGGGCCGTTGCTGCCGCCGGCGCCGGCACCGGAAGCGACGGCGTGCCACAGCCGGCCAGCAACAGCGCTCCCGACAAAACTATGCAACTCCTCATCATGGGTTCACCGTAAATCTCCAATGCGTGGCGCTGCGCACCGGCGCAACCAACTCCACGCCATTCTCAAGCTGCCGCGCCGCCACTTCCGGGGCATGCAGACCGGACGCCGATGAGCTCAATTCATAACCGCGTGCTCCGGCACAGTCAATCCCCCTTGCAAGCAGATGCAGCCTGCGCGGCAAGCCGCCTGCGTTGATGGCCATCACGGTCAGGGCTCCTGAACTGAGCTCGCGGGCGGCGAAAACCCGGAGCGAGTCCGGAGCGCTGGTTGTACAACGCACATCCAGCGAAGCATCGCCAAAGCGCCCGCCGGCGCCGTCAACGTTACGGTAGAGCGCATAGGCATGGGCCGCCGGCGAGTCTGCGGCCGGCGCGGTCCAGTAGCAAGCCAGATCAAGCCCTTCGCGCCCGAAGATGCCCAGCACAATCGCCAGCGCCAGCCCCCCGCTGATGTCCTGTTCAGCGCCCCAATTATATTCCGTCAGGCCGACTTTAATCCCCGGACAATGTTCCCGCGCCATTTGTTTTAGCCACGGAATCAGCGCTATGGGACGGGCGATCCATGAGGGATCACGGTAATACGGATCGTTCAGCAAGCGCGGAGTCTCCATCCGCCAGGCGCGGGCGCGATCCTCCACCGACGCGGAATAGACCCCCGCAGCCTGCGGATAAAAATGCACCGTCAGGTAGTCAAGCAGGCGCTCTCCGGTACGCGCCTCATGCGCCCGGACCTGATCCAGAAACCACGGCAGAAAGGCCTCTCCGCCATGCCGCCGCAGGTCGCCCTGACTGTGCGTTTCACGGTCGAGCGCCGACTCGCTGTAGGCCGGCCAGCCCCATAGCTCCGGCCCCGCCAGCGCCGCCTCCGGCACTGCGCGCCGGACAGCCTGCGCCATGGCGCGGTATTTCTCCCAGTACTCGTCATAGGAAACCGGCTGCGGGTGCAGCGCGCGATGAGTCCGGTTCCATAGCATCGGCTCATTACCCAGCGCCACGATCAGCCGCCGCCCGCGCACCAGCTCCGGAAACTGGTCGCGCATAGCCGTGACCCAGCCGGCCACAAAGTTCGTGTCGGCCACGATAACAACATCGCCGGGGTCATTCCCAACAAGCGCTTCCCCGCTCGGGCGCAAACCATCGCCAGCATCCGGACGGTTGGGGTCGCGGCTTTTTTGCGGGCCATATTTCTGCACCGAGAAGGCGTGCGAAACCTTGTCTTTGGCCACAAACCCGATCAACGGCAGATTCACAAACGCCCGCGCCCCGGCTTTGGATGCGCCGGTTAGAAATCCCTGCCAGGCGTGGCGCTCAACGCCAACGTTTTCAAAGTACCAGTCGCTGCCGGTATTCCAGGCGTCGGCAAGCTTCCAGTTGTAGGTTTCCGCAGTGTTGCCGCCCCAGCGGATCAGCGGGATGCAGGAGTTGGTAAGCCTGCCGCGCAGCGCGCCGGCACAGCCATAAATGTCTTCCGAAATCGGACGCGCCACCGGTGGCTCGCGCAATTCAAAAATGCAGGGCTCTATTTCACACCAGGCCAGGCCCGCCGTCAGCAGCATGGCCAGCGCGACAACGCCAGCGAATGCGCCACGCCCGTATCGCCCGTGTCCGTCCGCGCTCATGCCGGCAGCTCCCGTATGGCCCGCGCCGGAACGCCCGCCGCCAGAATATCGGCGGCAACGTCTCTGGTCACCACCGCACCCGCCCCGATGATTGCGCCGG
>JBAXJV010000371.1:0-3143 GCA_037137675.1 bacterium
CGAAGTGGTCGGGCATGCCGTGCGGGCCATGTACATCTATTCCGGCATGGCCGACGTGGCCGCGGAAACTGGCGACCCCTCCCTGATGACGGCCATGAAGCGGCTGTGGGAGAATGTAACCGAAAAACGGATGCACGTGACCGGGGGACTGGGGCCTACCGCCCGCAACGAAGGGTTCACCTTTGACTACGATCTCCCCAACGAGAGTGCCTATGACGAGACCTGCGCCAACATCGCGCTGGTCTTCTGGGCGCACCGGATGCTTCACATGGATCCGGACGGACGTTACGCCGACGTCATGGAGCTGGCGCTCTACAACAGCGTGATCAGCGGGATTTCGCTGAGTGGAGATCGCTTCTTCTATGGCAATCCGCTGGCGGCGCACCCGGGCGTGCATCCCAACGGCCCGATCCAGGGCGACGATTTTCACTACCGCCGCAGCGCCTGGTTTGGTTGCGCCTGCTGCCCCCCGAATATCGCGCGCCTGCTGGCGTCGTTCGGAGGTTACGTGTACTCGCAAGGCAAGGGCGAAGCACGGGTGAATCTCTACGTGGCGGGACAAGGCGAACTTCAGGTGGATGGCCAGCGCGTGATTCTGCAGCAGCAGACGAAGTATCCATGGGATGGAAGCGTGACCCTGACCGTGAAGCCGGAAGCGCCTGCCATTTTTGCCATCGCACTGCGCATCCCCGGCTGGTGCCGGGGCGCCCGCCTTAAAGTCAACGGCCGGTTGATCGCGCTCCGGATCGACAAAGGTTATGTCCGCATTGTACAGCGCTGGATGGCTGGCGACAGGATTGAGCTGGCGATGCCTATGCCGGTCGAGCGGATCGAGGCGCATCCGCGCGTCCGGCAGGACGGCGGACGTGTGGCGCTCCAGCGCGGTCCGGTGGTCTATTGTCTGGAAGAAGTGGATAACGGCCGTGATCTAGGCGATTTGATTTTGCCGCGCCCGGCCAGATTGACCACGAAATTCGAGCATGCTTTGCTGGGCGGAGTCGTGGTTGTCCGGGGCAAAGCGCAATTCCGGGATCCGTCGAAATGGGCCGGGAAACTCTATCAATCCACGGCGACCCCCCTCCGGAAGCGTGAGATCAAAGCCATTCCCTACGCCGTCTGGGCCAACCGCAAGCCCGGTGAGATGCGGGTGTGGATTCAAGACGGGCGCGGCTAAGAAATGGATGTCTTTCACATGAACACTTCAATCACGGCCCAAAACCGCCGCTTTACCTGCATTTCGCCCACGCTGGTGCGTGTTGAATATGCGCCGGACGGCGTGTTTGAAGAGCGCCGCAGCATCGTGGCTTTCAAGGCGGTCAGCCGCGATGGGGCGTGGGACGTGCTTGAAGCCGGGTTCATGCAGATCCGGACAACGGACAATGGCAAGGCCTGTCACCGGCTGAATCTGGAAATTCGCTGGAGCGAAGGCCGTCTGATGCAGTTCTGGCGGCCCGGCGACCGGGACTACCAGAACCTGGGCGGAACCGTGCGCAGCCTGGATCGCTATGGCGGCGCGGCCTGTGCACTCGATGGCGTACATCCCGCCACGATGGAACCGCCGGAGCCCAGCGGTACCCACTGGCCGACCCGGGTGCTGCATTGCGAGGTGGACCAGCTCTATGAAAAGTTGCATCCCAGGCCGCCGCCGAATCTGAATCAGGGCGATTGGCTGCGCGCGGCGCAAGGCGAACGGAACGACGGGCGTTTTCTGGAACGCACATTCAACTGGTACAAGGACGCCCGCCGCTTCTGCCCCGGTGAAGCGTGGAGCCATGCGGCTTGAATCCGGACACTGACACCATGAAGCAAGATTTTAATAAGTCAAATCCGCACGCGCACTCAGCGCCATTCACTGTTGATCCGGCCTATTGCGTTGCCAAAAAGCTGCCGGAGAGCGAGGGGCTCAGCCTTTGTTCAGAGAGCCCACCCGGAGCTTGCTGGCTTTATCTATCCGGCGACATCGCGGCCCATTTGTTCAACAGAATGCGTCGCGAGGCCTTCTCCGTCTGTAAGAATGTGTTCCACCCCGGCGAATTCAGAAACTTCCGCCCGACCTTGTATGCCAGACGGATGCTTTCACTTCCGGCTTTGCCCGGGAAAGCTGTTGTAAGGTTCTTCTGTTCAGGTCAGGCCACCTTGAAGATCAACGGCATGACATTGTTCAGTCTTGCGTTCCCGGCACGTCCGGAGGCTTGCGAAATTGATTTCCTGCCCTACCTGAAAACTGGCGATAATGAGATAGTGCTGGTCGTGCAGAGCCTGGGCGAGCCCCCGGCCCTGCTTGCTCAAGGTGATTTCTTAGAAACCGATGCCCGGTGGGTTGTCAGCAGTGACGCTGTGAATTGGTACAGGCCGGATTGCATGCCATGCGCGGGCCTGGAGCGTTTTCCCCACCAGGAGAATTTGCCGGAGCTTATCCTCACTGCAAAATCCATGGGCGACGGTCTCTATGACTTCGGAACCGAAACTTTCGGGCGTCCGCTCGTTTCCGTACAGGGGCATGGCGCCTTGACGATGCATGTGGGCGAAAGCGTGCCGGAGGCTCTGGCGACCGCCGTGCATGCCGGGGAGCAATTCATTCCGCCATTGGTCCGCTCCGGCGGGACGTACGCGTGTGAAACCAACCTTGCTTTGCGCTATATCCATCTGGTGCATCCGCCGGACCTGCGAGTCGAAGCCGTGAAGTTAGCGGCCGTTCTCTATCCAGCCCGCTACAAGGGCGCCTTCGCCTGCTCTGACGACACGCTGACGGATATCTGGATGCGCGCCGCCTACACTTTAAGGCTCTGCATGCGCTGGCTTTGCGTTGATGGTCTGAAACGCGACCGGCTCCCCTGGGGTGGCGACTTGTATATGTCGGGGCTGGTGAATAACTATTCTTTTCACGACAAGGGGCTCATGCAGCGGAGCCTCATGGGCCTCTATGGTGAAGGCCCGGAAACAATGGATGTGAACGGCATCGTGGACTATTCTTTTTTTTGGGTGATCGCTCTGCGCGACCATCACATGCATTTCGGCGACACTCTTTTTCTGGATCAGCTCCGTCCGCTGCTGCAACGCCTGCTGAAATCATTCGCTGCAAGATGCGATTCCACCGGGTGCATCCCGACCCGCAAAGGCGAATGGGTCTTCATTGACTGGAG
>JBAXJV010000372.1:0-3140 GCA_037137675.1 bacterium
CCGCATGTGAGTTTTTTCAGTTTGGGTACAAACGATCTGGTGCAGTATACGCTGGCCGTGGACCGGGTTAACGAACGCGTCGCGCATCTTTACGAGCCGACCCATCCCGCAGTATTACGGCTTATTCGCCACACCATTGAATCCGGTCATGCGCACGGTCTATGGGTGGGCGTTTGCGGAGAGATGGCGGGCAACCCAGTCCTGACGCCGCTGTTGGTCGGGATGGGCGTGGATGAGCTCAGCACCGCACCGGCGAATGTGCCGGCGGTCAAGGATGCCATCCGGCGCGTCCAGTTAAGCAGCGCTCAGGCACTGGCTGCCGCCGCCGATAAGCTGGGTACAGCCGGTGAAATTTTAGACCTGTGCCGTGAGTTGACCAAACAGACGGCACCAGAGATACTCCGGCTTGTCGGTAAATCCGGAACGGATCGCGGGCGTGCGACGACCGCCAGATAGCGTGGAAGCAAACTGAAATAAACGAAAGGAAAATAATATTATGGCTCACGATTCTTATTTATTTACTTCGGAATCTGTTACTGAAGGTCATCCCGACAAGGTTGCCGACGGCATTTCGGATGCCGTTCTGGATGCCAATTTGCGCCAGGACCCCCGCGCCCGCGTGGCCTGCGAAACGCTTGTCAGCACCGGTCTGGTTGTAATCGCAGGTGAGATCACCAGCCGGGCGACTGTGGATTACGCGAGTTTGGCGCGCGATAAAATCCGGCGGATTGGTTACGATGATGCCAGCCTCGGGTTCTCGGTAGACAGGTGCGCCGTGATGATTGCACTGGACCGCCAGTCGTCTGATATTTCACAGGGTGTGACGCAGGGTGAAGGCCTGTTCAAGGAACAGGGCGCCGGCGATCAGGGGATGATGTTTGGTTTTGCCTGCGATGAAACAATCGAGCTGATGCCGATGCCGATCATGTTCGCCCACCGCCTTACCAGCGGACTGGCCAATGCGAGGCGCAAAGGCACGCTGCCGTGGCTGCGGCCCGACGGCAAATCACAGGTGACCATTGCCTACGAGAATGGCAAGCCTGCCTATGTGGACACCGTGGTGGTTTCGACTCAGCACGCGCCGGACGTGAAGTACAAAGATGTTCACGATGGCGTGATTGACGCAATCGTCAAGCGCGTGATTCCAGCCAAGTTGCTTACCAAGCGAACCAAATATCTGATCAATCCGACTGGACGTTTTGTGATCGGCGGCCCCCATGGCGACAGCGGGCTCACGGGCCGCAAAATCATTGTGGACACCTATGGCGGCATGGGCCGTCATGGTGGCGGAGCTTTTTCCGGCAAGGATCCGTCCAAGGTGGACCGCAGCGCGGCCTACATGGCGCGCTATGTGGCGAAGAACGTGGTGGCGGCCAAGCTGGCGAAGCGTTGTGAACTGCAGCTTGCCTACGCGATCGGCTATCCGAACCCGGTGTCGGTGCATATTGACACCTTTGGCACGGGAACTGTCAGCGACCGGAAGATTGAAAAAGCTGTCCGCGAGGTGTTTGGGTTGAAACCGGCCGAGATCATCAAAACATTGGATCTGATGCGACCAATCTACGAAGCCACCTCAATGTACGGTCACTTCGGACGCACCAAGCAGTTGGATATTTTCACCTGGGAGCGTACGGATCGTGCCGTGGATTTGTGTGCGGCGGTGTAGTACGGAATTGCATTGAGGTAGGTGGTCAGTGTTCGTTGTTCGGGTTTCAGGGAAGATAACGACTTGAAACACCGAACACCGAACACCAATTTCAACCGTGTTCCGGGTGCGTCAAGGTTTGGCCGTCTTACCATTGGCGGCAATGGGCTTGTCATGTTTTCCGCGTGGTTCGCTGCTTTGCACGATCTCGCGTAACATGGTTGTATAGCCCTTGCCGCTTTCTAATTCACTGCTGACTTCTTTGAGTATCGTGCCGGTGCCTTTTTCGATGCGGTCTTCGACGTGGAATACAATGTTACCAATGCGGATTTGATCGCCCAGTTTCAAAACGGCGATTTGTATCCGTTGATCATTGAGAAACACGCCGTTGCGTGACTTGAGGTCTCTGATCACATAGTCGCCATCCCAAAGCCGTATCTCGGCGTGGTGGCGTGAAATTTTAGTTTCCGCTACCGCCAAATCGGCATCGACAGAACGCCCGATCACGATTGGCTCCGAGCCGAGCGTTGCCACCAGGTGTCTTCCCTCGCTATCAGTAAACCGTAGAATCATGTACGCCTCCCGTTTTATCCTGTCATGCGCATCGGTAGTCAATCATCGTCTGTCGGTAGGTTTCAGGCAAGCCAATATCGAAGCGCCGTCCGCGCACCACATGTCCGGTAAAGCCTGCCATCTGACGCAGTTCATCCAAACATGAAGTCAGTTGAAACTCGCCGCGTTCGCGCACGTTATGCTCGATATGCTCTTCCAGGAGGTCGAAAATCTGCGGCTGGAGCACATACATGCCGAATACCGAAAGGAATGTGTCGGGTTCGAGCCCCTCGACAGCTAAATTCTGGCGGGCATACTCTGCGTCGGGCTTCTCAACGAACTCGCTGATTGCGAGCACCTGCCCGCCTTCCTCCCAAACCCCTGCCACGCAACCGAAGTTGCGTACCTCGTTAACCGGCGTGACCTTGAGCCCAACCACGCTCTGGCCTGCCTTGGCATAGACGTCCAGCAACTGTCCGGCGCAGGAGCGTTCCACGTCAGATGCGTAGATGTGGTCGCCAAGCATCAGCAGGAATGGTTCATTGCCCACCCACTCCCGTGCGCAGTAGACTGCGTGTCCAAAGCCATTCTGGACGTCCTGACTGATGAGTGTCACGCGCCGCCCGAGCTCCCTCAGGTGGCTGCTGTACGCCTGATTTTCCTTTGAAAGTTTGTTGTAGTTTTCAATCGTGGGCGGAGAAGCGAAGAATTCTTCGAACAATGCGCGATCTGCGCTCTGCACGACGATGCCAACCTCGTCGATGCCCGCATTAATGGCTTCCTCAACGATGTGGAGGATGACCGGCTTCATGATGCCATCGCGGCCCATGACCGGAAAAAACTCTTTCTTAATTACCTTGGTGGCAGGGAAAAGTCGCGTGCCAAAGCCTGCCGCCGGAATCACGGCCTTACGTACACGCCCGCTCGGTTGTAGCACGAGTCG
>JBAXJV010000373.1:0-3135 GCA_037137675.1 bacterium
CGTCGTCAGCATGGCACACGTCACAGTCAAGTCGCCACTGAATGTGCATTTGATGATGAATAACCCCGAAGCTTATGCAGAACGCTTCATTCAAGCCGGCGCCGCCACACTGCTGATTCACGCTGAGATTGCGGGTGATCGCCGGGCGCTATTGCGACGTATACGGGGGTGGGGCGCCCGCGCCGGCATCACCCTCAACCCCGAGACTCCGCTCGCAGCGCTCGACGGGTTGCTGGATGAAGTTGACGAAGTGCTTTGCATGACTGTGCATCCGGGATACGGCGGCCAGTCGTTTATCGCCGGAGTGTTGCCGAAAATCGCCGGCCTGCGTGCAGCCATTCGCGCATCCGGACAGGCGATTGACCTTTCGGTGGACGGTGGCGTTGATATTGAAACTGCAGTTGCGGCCGCCCGAGCCGGGGCCAATCTGCTGATTGCAGGCACTTCGCTCTACCGGAGCCAGAACATGGCTGCGGACGTACAGGCTATGCGGAAGGTCTGCGAAGCTGCCTGGCAAACCTCTAACCTGTGACGGGACTTACCTGCTAATGCGCGAAATTTCGAACATCCGTAACTTTTGTATTATCGCCCATATTGACCACGGAAAATCTACGCTGGCTGATCGCATGCTGCTGCTCACGCATACGATAGAGACGCGCGGCTTCCGGGATCAGGTGCTCGATGACATGGACTTGGAGCGCGAACGCGGGATCACCATTCGCAGCCATCCCGTCACCATGCTTTACCACGCTCTGGATGGACGTGATTACACGCTCAACCTGATTGATACGCCGGGACACGTTGACTTCACTTACGAGGTTTCACGCAGCATGGCAGCCTGTGAAGGCGCTGTGCTGGTAGTGGATGCGGCGCAGGGTGTTGAGGCGCAGACAGTGGCTAACACCTATCTCGCCATGGAACACAATCTCGAACTTATTCCCGTCATTAACAAGGTGGACCTGCCCAGCGCGGATCTACCCACCGTCCGTCAGCAGATCGAGGAAATTCTGACCATTGACGCCAGCGCGGCGATGCCGATCAGCGCAAAAACCGGCCAGGGCGTGCCGGAATTACTGGAGGCAATCATAGCACGCCTGCCGCCGCCAAAAACCGATGAAACAGGGGCCCTGCGCGCGCTGGTCTTCAATTCGGTGTTTGATGCTTTTCGCGGAGTGATCACCTACATCCGCGTCGTGGACGGCAGCCTCAAAGTCGGTGATCGCGTGCGTTTTCTCAGCACGGACATTGAGACTGAGGTCAAGGAAGTCGGCTTATTCAAACCGAAACAAACCCCCTGCGCTGCGCTGACGCCAGGCGAGGTCGGCTACTTTATCGGCACGATCAAAACACCCAAAGATATCCGCATTGGCGATACGCTGACCCATTCCCAGCGACCCGCGACGGCGATGCTGCCAGGATTCCGCGAGGTCCACCCCATGGTTTTCAGCGGAATTTATCCGCTCAGCACCGACGACTACGAAAAACTGCGGGCCAGTCTCGACAAACTGAGCTTGAATGACAGCGCCTTCACCTACCAGCCCGAGTCATCGGTGGCGCTGGGCTTCGGTTTTCGCTGCGGTTTTCTGGGTTTGCTGCACCTCGAAATCGTCCAGGAGCGTTTGCGCCGCGAGTTCGACGTGGACATCATCAGCACCTATCCTGCGGTTGTCTACAACGTTCACCTCAAGGACGGCACAACCATAACCGTAGATAATCCGGTGCACCTGCCCGACCTCTCGCGGATTGACCGTATTGAAGAGCCCATCATTCGCGCCTTCGTGATCTGCCTGAATTCCCAGATTGGCGACTGCATGAAGCTGGTCATGGACCGCCGCGGAACTGTTGACAAGACCGATTCGCTCGACGCCCGCCGCGTGATGCTGACCTGTACGATGCCGCTCAACGAAATCCTGATAGATTTCCACGATTCCTTGAAGAGCGTAACCCGTGGCTACGGCTCGATGGATTATGAGCACACCGTTTATGCGACGGCCGATCTGGTCAAGATGGACATCCTTCTCAACAGCGAAGTTGTAGATGCTTTTTCCTGCATCATCCATCGCACGAAAGCGGTTGAAAAGGGCAAGCAGCTCTGCAAAGCGCTGAGCGAGGTAATTCCGGCGCACATGTTTTCGATCCCGGTCCAGGCCGCGATCAACAAGACGATTATCGCCCGTGAAACAATTCGCGCGATGCGCAAAGATGTTACCGCCAAGTGCTACGGCGGCGACATTTCGCGCAAACACAAGTTGCTCGACAAGCAAAAAGAAGGCAAAAAGCGCATGAAGCAAATCGGCACCGTGAATGTGCCGCAGGAAGCATTTGTCTCAGTATTGAAATCCACGGGGTGATCACCATGGGATTCTGGAAACGCCGTAAACTACGCAAAATCGCCCGCGAACTGTTTCATCACGCCCGCAGTCTGCGCCGTTTGCGCGAGGATCTGCTGCCGGCAGCGGAAGTCGTGCGGTCTCGCGAGGTTGAACGCCAGCTGACTGCTGCCATCCATGCTAACGACGAAAATCTGCTGGCCGCCGCCTGCGAACAGGCGCATACGCTGCTGGTTGCGCTAACGCCAGTCAAACCACACGCCTGGCTGCGTGAGAATGCAGAGGTTTTGCTCGTGGCCATGGGAATCGCCATGGCCTTTCGGGCTTATGTGGCCCAGCCGTTCAAGATTCCGACCGGCTCTATGCAGCCCACGCTTTACGGCATTCATTATTCGCCGCGACCATATCAGATCTGGCGCGACGCCTATCCGATGCGTCTGGCTAACTGGTTGCTGACCGGCGAATGGCACACCCGCTTCACCGCTCAGGCCTACGGGACGCTGCGCGGTCCGCTGGGCAGCGACGGAACTTCGTCACTATACGAAATCGGCGGAGTATTGCACGCCCTGCCTCGCAACCTGGTTTTGCTGGTTCAACCTGGCGACAACGTGAACCCCGGGCAGGTGCTTGCAGAAGGCGTCAAAATCAACGGCGATCACATTTTTGTCAATCGCCTGATTTGGAACTTCCGCGCGCCACGGCGAGGCGAAATCATGGTTTTCAGCACTGACAACATTCCAACGTTATCCGACAAAAAAACGCACTACATCAAACGCATGGTTGGTCTGCCCGGCGAATCCATCTC
>JBAXJV010000374.1:0-3100 GCA_037137675.1 bacterium
CTATTTTAAATACAACAGCGATTGGACTAATGACCGCTGGGTATGGGAATATGAAACCGGACGCTATCCGGCCTGCGGCGAAGATCTTGATCACGCCTCCTGCCAGATCGAATTCGCCGCCCAGTGTGTCCGGGACGGCATCGTGTTTACCGAGGCAGACCTGGAAAAAATTGCTGCCACTCTGGCGCAGAATATTTACCGGCTTGGTGATGTGCCCTGTTATTTTATCCGTGGCCACAACCCGTATTTCGGAATTGCCGCCGCCCATTGGAGCCGGCTTTGCCGGTTTCCTGCGGCCCGCCATCTGTTCCCCCACATCGAAGCGCTCATCGCGACCGCCATGGCGGAAATCAATATCATTTTTGACGGCTCGCAAGGCTGGGGCATCCGCTTGTTGACCGCGCTGGAACAAACCCGGCGGACGTTGAAGAATTAATATGGATTAAACGTCCTACCTCATGAAATATCGCCACCGGTAAAAGCGGCCCGCAAGTCGCCTGCCACAACCAGGCGTCGAAGGCAAGGCAGGGCATGCTCAATGCGTCGCAGGCTTTCCGCATATTGCGCATGACAATCCCGGAAGTGCGAGCCGTGTCCACCGAGATTGAGGTCAACCATTTCTCCTGCCATTTGGCGATAGCTCTTCAGTATACCGCTGTCCCCGTCCGGGATGCTGTGACTGGATATAACGAAACTAAGCCCATCAGAATCACCCCGACTTTGAATAGTGTCGCCGGTGATTGCGAGGCGCAAACCATTAAAGGTCAGGAGATAGGCGGCATGACAGCAGCAGTGTCCCGGCAGATGTAATGAGCGGATGGCCAGATCATGCCAGTGATATGGCGTGTCCGTGCTGAGCACGTCGTCTACAGGCACATGATCAAACCCCAGATTGTACCAGGGCAGAAGCGCCGGATACGGATAGTCCCATGGCGCTTCCATGACCCGCGCGACCAAATCCCACGCCCCTACCCTGCAGCCCGGATATCGTTTCCGGAGCTCCAGCGCCATATCATAGTGATCGCCATGAATATGGGTTACAAGCGTGGCGTCAATCGTCTTCAGCCCGCATTCGCGCTCAAAGAGATCAAGGTCACGGTGAAAATCAGCCAGACGGGTCGGCGATTCAAAGTCACAAGGGCCAGGATCGAACATCAAGCCCCGGCCCTGATCGTCAATCAGAAGGATGCAGTTACCGAAGTTGTCGAGCTGGTAAATGCCTTTATGAATCTGGCGATATCTTCCCACAAGCGGGGATTCCGGCTGTGGAGCAGGCTTAAAACCGCCGCTCCGCCAGCTGAGAGCTTCCTGATATGCATCAATGGCTTGGGCCAGCTCCAGCGCCTGGGCCGGCCCGTTCTCAATGGCATGACCTGTCGCAGAAAAATACCGCTGCACGGGGCGTTGCGCCAGCTCTCTCAGCAACGCTGGCAATGAGGCGAGCGCCGTGCCACCATAATGGCTTTCAAGGTCAACCATATTGACCAGACTGGCCGGGTGGCGGAACAAATCCCCAGTAAAAACGGCCAGCGGCTTGCCGTCCAATTCGAGAACAAACCCCACATGGTGCCGGCTATGCCCAGGCAACGGAATCACCTCAAACACCAGATCCTGCCATATCAGTCGGTCACCTTCACGGAACGTCCCGGCCACCTTCAGGGGCACATCTGGAGGAAACACGGTGATGCTACCCGCCACGCCATATTTCTCTCTACCCATAGTATTCATCCAGTCAGCCGGATTCTCCCAGACCGTATGCGCCGCCTTCTCGTACGCGGCACGGTCACCGGCCAATTCCCTCAACTGCTCATGAACCAGGATGCGGGCGGCAGGAAACTGGTCAGCCTCCCGGCAATGCACCGGCTGCACATGTGTATGCAGGATCATTTCGGGTGCGGGAAGTCCGCGACACTCCATCCAGCGCACTATCTGCGTGCTGTGGCAATCAACCAGCAGGCTCCGCCCATGGTGAACAATCAGATGACTGGCTGCCGCGCCCACAAACGAATATACCTCAACATCCGGTGAAATCCTGAATCTGGTTGAGTGCATGATAAATACCTGGCTTTATGGTTATTTAAACGATCTTCAGGCCACATCCCCATTGAACTCACGCACGGCCTCAAGCATGGCCACCACGTTGGCAACCGGTGTGCGCGCCTGGACATTGTGGATGGCATCAAAGACAAATCCGCCGCTCTTTGAGAAAATCATGCATCGTTCCAACACCTGCTCCCGGACTTGGGCCGGCGTGCCAAACGGCAGCACTTTCTGCGTATCAACACCGCCACCCCAGAACACCAGGCGGTCACCGTATTTGTCCTTCAGCGCCTTTGGATCCATCCCTGTGGCGGAACACTGGACCGGATTGATAATATCAAATCCGGCTTTGATGAAGTGTTCCATGAACGGTTCCACGGCGCCACAGGAGTGCTTGAACGTTTTCCATGACGTATGCTGATGGATCCAGTCATTCATCTTCCTGTAGTACGGCAGCCACAGTTCATCGAAGGACGCCGCAGAACAAAACTGCCCGCTCTGAGTCCCGAAATCGGTGCCGCACAGAAACACCGCATCAACCCTATTCCCGACCACAGCCTGGATTTTCTCGAGATTGAACAAGGCAAATTCGAGTTGTTTCTGGAACATGGCATGGACATAGTCCTGCCGTATGGCCGTTGTCACGTACCATTCCGCAATATCCCGGATGCCTTTCGGGGATTTCATGAAAGGGCCAGGAACCAGAGCTATATCGCCGAAGGCGGTCCCGCCGAAATTGGCGATGACGCCCCGTCCTGAGGCTGCCGCCTTGTCTGCCTCACTCGCAAAATGAGCCAACGCCTCAACAGAAACAGGACCGAACTCCTCGGTATTGTCATCGGGGTTCAGTCGCTCCTCATCTATAGGTGGTTGCCGGATAATGGTATCGAAGAAATATCCACCCTCCGGCATGTGGCCACTGGGCGCAATCGTGGTATCACCTTCGGGATAGATGTAGAGGTCCTTATCCCTAGCCGTCACATTGAACTGACCCGGCACCAGCAAAGGCTGCCCCCAAGGGGCTTGCCATTCCTTCCACTGCTCCAACGCAAACCCGAAC
>JBAXJV010000375.1:0-3093 GCA_037137675.1 bacterium
GCGGTTCGATTAGGTTGCAGGCTTCAATTTGCTTTGTGTTTAGATGCGTCTGCCCTGCTCCTGAATACCCCCCCCTTTGCCTGCGGCGGGGAATGTGCTACAAAACGCATGTAACGAAAGGGAGAAAGCACGATGACTTTGACACAAGCGCAAGCCCGGTTGGCGGAAGCTGGCCAGTCGTCGCTCTTGCGGTTCTGGGAACAATCGGACGCCGCGCAGCGGTCGGCGCTGCTGGCGCAAATCGAGGCGCTGGACTGGACCTCCCTGACGGAGATGCGATCGCTTTTGCCAGATCCGGATGCCGTTAGTGCCGTTGTACCGGCTGGCGTTTTCGAGCCGGCTGAAGTAACCAGGGCAGTCGGTAGCGAGCGCCAGGCGGCGGAAATTCAGGGCGAAGCCGCGCTGCGTGCTGGCGAAGTGGGCGTGATTCTCGTCGCGGGTGGTCAGGGCACACGTCTGGGCTTCGACGGCCCCAAGGGCACCTATCCGCTGGATCCGGTCGCGCATACAACCCTCTTTGAAATTCATGCCCTCAAAATTCTTTCACTGCAGCGCCGCATGGGCGCGCGGATTCCGCTCTATGTCATGACCAGCCCCGAGAACGATGCCGCCACGCGAAGTTTTTTCGAAGCCCACCACTACTTCGGTCTGGATTCCGTGGATGTGCGGTTTTTCGCGCAGGGCCTGCTGCCAGCCTTGACGCCGGATGGCCAGCTTGTGCTGGAGTCTCCCGGGCGGCTGTTTATGGGCCCCGATGGACATGGCGGACTGCTGGCTGCGCTTGACCGGCACGGGCTGCTCGACGACATGCAGCGCCGCGGGCTGACTTCACTCTTCTACTTTCAGGTAGACAATCCGATGGTCGAGATTGCCGACCCGGTTTTCGTGGGATTGCATCTCAAGCGGATGGCCGATGTTTCGGTCAAAGTCTGCGCCAAACGCGATTCCAATGAGGGCCTCGGCGTGGTTGTGCGACGTAATGGCCGCTGGGGTATGGTCGAATATACCGAATTGACCGAAGCCCGCAAGAACGCCCGCCGCGCAGACGGATCGCTGGTTTTTCAATACGGCAGCGTGGCGATTCACATTTTTACGCTGGAGTTCCTGCGGCGTGAGGCACGCACCGGTCTGCCATTGCACCGCGCCTTCAAAAAGGTGCCGTATTGCGATGCGCATGGGCGCACGCTCAAGCCAGCCCAGCCCAACGCCTATAAATTCGAGCGCTTTATTTTCGATGTGCTGCCAGATGCCAGCGAAGTTCTGGTGATGGAGTTCGACCGCGACGACGAATTTGCGCCGGTCAAGAATGCAGAGGGCCCCGATTCGCCCGCCACCGCCCGCGCAGCCATGCTGGCCAAGCAAGCAAGGCAAACAGCCTGAATACTTCAGAAATGCAAATCCCGCGCTGTGCCGGCGCGGATTTTTGCCAGATGGGCCTCAAAAGTGCGCTTTTGGCCGGGATCGCTGATGGCGGCGGTTTCGCGGTCAATCAGGGCTTCGCCTGCGGCGCGGGTTTCCGGCGTGGCATAGTCGTTCAAATATTCCTGCAGCGTCAGTAACGCATTAGGGGTGCAAAAGCGTTTGATGAAGCCGGGAATGGCGAACTCCATGAAATGCTCGCCCGTGCGCCCCAGACGGTAGCAGGCGGTGCAAAAGCTCGGAATATAACCATCCGTAAGTAATTCCCTGATCACCTCGTCCAGCGGTCGCAAGTCGCCCAGTTCGAACTGCTCGCGCTCCTGATACTGGCGGGTTTTATCGGCGATCTCGGTGTAGCCGCCAATTTCCACCCGGCTGCCTGCGTCAATTTGCGAGACGCCAAAGGACATCACGGCCCGGCGCACGGCTGGCGTTTCGCGGGCAGTGCAGATCAGTCCCGTATATGGCACGGCAAGCCGCAAAACGGCTACGATTTTCTTGAAAGCATCGTCGTCCACCTGATGGGCGTGGTCGAATTTGGCGTTCTGTGCGGGGCGCAGGCGCGGAAAGCTGATCGTGTGCGGCCCGACCCCGTGGCGGCGTTGCAGGTAGAGGGCATGTGAGACCAGGCCCAGGACTTCGAAGCGCCAGTCGTAGAGGCCAAAAAGGGCGCCAATGCCCATGTCGTCTATGCCGCCCTCGAAGGCGCGGCTTAAGCCGTCCAGGCGCCACCTGAAATCGGCCTTGGCCGTGCCAGCGGGATGCATGCGGCGATAGGTCGGCTCGTGATAGGTTTCCTGAAAAATCTGGTAAGTGCCGATTCCCGAAGCCTTGACGATGCGGAAGTCGGCGACGCTCAGCGGTGCGGCATTAATGTTCACGCGGCGGATTTCGCCGTGCCCCTTTTTAACCGCATACACCTGACGCACGCTATCGGCGATGAAGCTGGCGTTATAATCCGCATGTTCGCCGAAGACCAGAATCAAACGCTTGTGCCCCTGATCCTCCAGCCTGGCAATCTGCGCCTGAATTTCGTCAGGCGTCAGCGTGCGTCGCACGGCTTCCGTATTGCCGCTGCGGAAGGCGCAGTAGGCGCAGTCATTGATGCATTTGTTGCCGATGTAGACCGGCGCGAAAAGTACAATCCGGTTGCCGTAAACATTGCGCTTGAGCTGGCGCGCGGCCTCGAAGATTTCTTCCGTCAGGGCTGGCCCGGCGTTCAGCAGGGCGGCGGTTTCCGCGACTGCAAGCGGCTGCTTTTCAAGGGCTTTGGCGATGATTTCCCTTATGCGGTCGGGGCTTGCCGGAGCCGCGTCCAGCAAATGCTGAAGTTTATCGAGGTCAATGAAATTCTCTGCGCCCGCTGAAAGTGTGTGTTGCATAGCAGCGCCCAGCCTACGCTATTTTCGCCCGCATGCAAACAAACTGATCCCCGGCCAATTGCAATGGTCGCAACTATTCATGACACGCAGATCCGGCAGATTCTTTGACCACGGATTACACGGATGGCACGGATAAATAAATTCTTCTCCGCGCCCCTGCGCCTCTGCGCGAAAACCTCATGATTTGCCTTGCCAATCCGCGAGATCCGCGCAATCCGGTGCCAAAAACTTCCACCACGAAGCGCACGAAGAACACGAAGCGCTGGCAAAAACCCAGGAAGATTGACTGCGA
>JBAXJV010000376.1:0-3092 GCA_037137675.1 bacterium
TGACACGCGAGAGGTCATAGCCTGAATTTTCAGAAAAAACGACGGGGAAATCTACCTGTGCAGCAAGTTTTTTTACGGCAGAAATATAGTCTCCTTCCCGCAGTTTTGGATTAACACGGCGGGTAAAGGTCATTCCGTCAGGGTCAATAGTGGCTGTAAGAAGCGCGCAATAATCATACATGCAGGAAGATGGTTGAACTTTCATACTCTTAAACTGACGCCCATGCAGGACGCCAGTGTTGATCATTCATAACTTACAGCGCCTTCCACCAACCCATGCTATTCCGGGTTTCCGCTGGAATGCCGGCTGCCTGTTTCAGATGTTATACAACTACAAGCTACGGCCAAGATACAAACTGAACTCGCCACCATCAAGATCGAACTGCACACTTTGTGAACCGATGCAGATTGAGGGCCTATCGAACAACCACTCCCACCCCAGACTTACACCAGCATACCATTGTTCATTAATGCGGTAATCTATGCCGGCGGTCAGCAAAAATCCCGGCTCAACTGTCAACTCGTGCGCGCTTTCTGTATGTGCCTCCAACGTGTCGGTCGGATATGAAGCAGCCGGGGTGAACGTCAGGGTTTCAACCCGCTGCACGCTCATATCGATAAACTCAAGAACGAACTGTGGCGATAAATATACGTTGAAATGCTTGTAAAATGGTTTAGTAAACACAAGCCCGACCTCGCTGCGTAAATGCCAGAGACGGCTCTCAATCATCACGTTATCACTGTACGTGCCCATTAATCCCGATGCTAAATCAGCGGATTCGGGCGTCACAGGAATAATCGGGCCAGCGTCTGTAGCCGACCCATAAGTTCCTAGGTAGGGGACGACCAAAGCTGGCCATGGCCCGCCAGGCGCAGTGGTTACACCATAATAATCCAAAAAAGTATATCTTTCCATGACAGCAAAGACATTCCGGCTGGTTGAACGGTTAAATTGCTGTTTCGTCGTGGGGAACCAGGCGAGGCCAAGCGCCAAATCTATATTGAAGAAAACATTCGTATATGACGAACTGGCATCGCCGCAGCCATTAGTCCAGGAATAAAGCAGGTATGTGGTCTTGACCTCAACTCCTTGCGTTGGAATGTCGTCCGACGTCGCTCCCTGAGTAACCGTTATTGCGTCGTCCATCACCGTGCCACGATCAATGTGATAGGTTAATGTCGGATGGTTGCCGCTGTCATAGTTATACTGACGGGCTCTATCGTTCCCCCAATTCCAGGTCATGCCGTACCGCTCTGGATTAGGTCCGCTGAGCAAGCCGGCGTCCCCGGTCCAGTAGTCCAACCGCACGTAACCGTCATTAAACTCACGCGCAATAATAGCTGCATTGTCTGGATATGTAAGCGTCGGCAGCACACTCGATCCAAGGTAGCGTCCGTTGAGCAGCGAGGGGGAGTGGTCGCTCATGGTTACGCCACGCCCCCACTGATGAACCCACCCAACCTGTATCTGCCACTTATTTGTGCCGCCGTTTTGCCTTCGCTCAGTGTTAAAGCTGGGTTCTGCGCTACGGCCGATTGATACTGTTAACAATATCAACAGCATCACGATATTTGTTCGCAATCTGTTCATGTCAGTTCCCCGCTTGCTTTACCCGTACATCGACCTTGTAGAAGACCTTATTGACGTCACCCGGTGCCTGCGGAATAGGCGTATAGATCGCGGGTGCGCCCACGCCTGCGATATTATCGGCCACAGGTATGAACCCATGCCGTAAATCTTCTGACCCTAACACTTTGTAGAGACGATTTTTCTTTCCATCCCACTGTATGCTTTGACCATCCGATCCAAGACGAATAGAAAATATTGAATTCGGATCCATGGCGTTGAATCCCGCAATGTACTCTTCCACGTCCGACATGCCGTCGCCATCAGTATCTACGCTGCCCGCACGAATACCGGGCGGATCAGCCCACATGGCCATAACAAGATCGTTGCTGGGCGTACGACGCCCCATCAGTTGTATATCGGTCACTGTTACAGATTCGCCGGGATCCAAATAAAGGTCGCGGTTCCCAATACCGAGCAATTGATTGTTAACCGTCGTGCTGATATCCAAATAGTATAAACCGGTGTTGGTGTCGAGACCCGTAGGAAAGCGCAACCAGTGCAAGGCAGTGCTCTGCACCTCATACCAGATCGGGGCCAGCATCGCTTTTGCAGAATCCAGACGGTTGGTAATGGCTAACGTACCAATAAAATAGCCATATCGTGGATTAAACACCCAGAAAATGCTCCAATCTATTTGCGACGTCACATTCACAAAGATTGGCCTAAATATTGCCCGAACCGTCAGCGCCTTATCGATGGTCACATAGAGCGGCACCCCGGCTCCAACGTTTAGTCCGTCAATCTCCCAGTGGTCGAATGTATAGCCATTATCGGCCACCGGCAAAAGATCGTAAAGGGCATCGTTTGGCTTCCATCCCGGTGTGCCGTTAGTAATCGTTCCATTTAGAGCGGTCAAATTCAGATAGTAGTTCGTACTCCACAGCCAGGTCAGGGTCGCGTTGTTAGTCTGCGTAAAGACCGCATTAGTGCCCGCGCCGCTGTCCGGAACGTTGCCAGTCAGCGACCAGCCGGTTACCACATACTGCGTGCCGCCGATGGTCTCCGCGCCAGTCATCATGTTGGTCAGCGGCGTGCCGTAAAGGTTGGTGTATACGCCCACGCCGGGCGTGCCAAGGCCGTGTTCCGAAACAATAGTCAGCACTACTGCGTCGAGTGCAAAGTGCGCCATTACTGTGCGGGCCTGATCCATGGCCATCGTCTGTGCCGCGCTGTTGGTCGGGCCGGTCACGTTGCCTGTCCAGTACGCGAAGTGGTAACCGGCCGTGACCGGCGCGCCGGTTACAGTCACATCCGCCCCCGCCGCGTACCAGCCGTTCGTGCTGCCGGTGACACTACCATTCGCATCGGCCGTGGCGTTCAGCAGGTAGTTCGTACTCCACAGCCAGGTCAGTGTCGCGTTGTTAGTCTGCGTGAAGAGCGCATTAGTGCCTGCGCCGCTGTCCGGGCCGTTGCCAGTCAGCGACCAGCCGGTTACCACATACTGCGTGCCGCCGATGGTCTC
>JBAXJV010000377.1:0-3078 GCA_037137675.1 bacterium
GGGATTGTTGATATGGGTAGCGGTGTTCGCCGCGAGCCGGATTGTCTCTCTCGCATCGCTGGTGGCTGCGCTGGGCGTGCCGCTGTTTCAGTGGTGGCGGGCTGGCTGGCGTCCAGCGTTGCTGCCGGTGGCTTTGACGGTGATCGGGGCCCTGATCGTGCTTCGTCACCGCGCCAACCTGCGCCGCCTGTGGGCCGGTACCGAGCCACGGTTTTCCCGGGTTATGCGCGCAAAACGCGATCGAGCATGCGGCGGGCATTGAGGGAAAGAATCTGAATCTTATCCGCGTCTGGAATGGCCGCGACGAGTACTTTGCCGATCTGCTGGGCTGGACTGAAGAAACAACTGTCCGACCCCCATACCACTTTGTGCGCCCCAGCTTCCTGTGCGATCCGTGCGACCAGCCCGCGGTGAGAGAGGCTGAGGGCCAGATCCAGATAGACGTTGGAGCATTCTCGCGCGATGGCAATATAACCGGCTAGATTGGCGGAACCGGTGTGGGCAAGCAGGAACGACAGCTCCGGGTAACGCAGTGACAACGTGCGAACCGCCTGAAATTCGTGGGGCCCGCCCCATGTGTGCAGCAGCACTGGCATGCGACGTGCGTGGCTCAGTTCGTAGGCTGGCGCGTAGGCCGGATCATCGTAGAGGAAGCCGTTTACATTGTGAAGCTTGAGCCCGATAAAGCCCTGGCTGATCCGGATTTCGCTCTCCCGTCGAACCACTTCAGCGCTGCCTGGCCAGACGGAAAAATAGCCAAGGATGCGTCCTGTATGCTGACGCATTGCCTGAAGCACCTGATCGTTTCCCCAGACAACGTCAGCGGACATGCATCGCATGTGGCTGCAGACGATTCTGGCGATGCCGATACGGTCCATAGCCGCCACCATTCCAGCCGTGGAAATATCGGGGATGCCGAAGTTGAAACGGCCGATATGGCCATGCATGTCCGAAATATCCAGCCTGCTCAGCGGAGATCCCTGACGGGCAAGTTCAAACAGTGAGCTCATGCGCGGATGCCTCCGGCGAGTGCCTCGAAGTTGACCGCCCCAATCATCTGTTTCTCTTCCTCTGATACGGCGCTGTAGAGCAGATAGGTAACGGCACACAGTGGCTCGGATTGAGGGAACTCGGTGCCGAACATAAGGCGGCAGGCGCCGTGGGCTTTGCAGAGCTGTTCGATGCCGCCATGTACATCGTAGTTGTTGCCGATCGAGAGTAAGAGGTTGGGAAAGGCGGCGAGGAGTGCCATTTGAGTGCGCTGGGAACGGTAGCCTTGCTGGGCCAGGATCAGCGGCAAATCGGGATGACGCGCAGCAAGGTCAGCCACCTGTTCATGGGAAACGTAGCGCTCCAGGCACAACACCGGAAGGCGCCGTTCCTGAAGCGCCGAGAAAAGCCGGTCTGTCATCCATGGGGCGGTAAGCCAACAGTCCTGTGCCGGGCGGATCACAACGGCCATGGCGCCCATTCTGATGCAGGCGTCCACCTGTTCGACCTCATCAGGAAGGTCGTCCCCGAAAACCGGTTGTACGACAGGGCATGGGATCAGTCCTGGATGGGCTTGGCAGGCGGCGGCCAGTTTTTCGTTGGACAGGACGATGTCCGTATCCAGTGTTTCCGGCGTAATGCGTACCAGCGCGCGCTCTATTGAAAGCTCCCGCATGGAAGCGAGCACATCGTTGGCGGAGACAATTTCGCGCACCCCGGGCGCGGCGCCACCGAACCCGCACTGTATGTCAATCAACCGGATACGCATACGGAGATTCTGGGCTTAAGCGGCAACCTATGTCAACGGACAAAATGAAAATCCTGATTCAGGCAGTTAAAAGGCGGTGCGGCGCATCAAAACCTGCTTTTGAAATATGCTGGATTTTTTCAGTCGCCCCTTCCCGATTACGTCCACACGCGCTATAATACGCGCAATGAGTTTACGGGTCATCGGAAATCAACCTTTGGATCGGGACGAGCATGGGTTGCTTAAGTCTCGGATAGGGACGCTTTTTCTGCACGGACCGGCCCTGGTGACACTGCCTGGCATTCACGCATTCCAGCGAATGTGGTACATTGAAAAAATCAACACCGAACGGGCGCAGGCAGGGCTCCCGCCGCTTACGGATGACGAACAGACCGCGATCCAGCGCGATGCGGTGGACCTGATTATGGAATCGCGGACGATTTTGATCCGCCCTGATCCAGATGCGATGGATCTGGCTTTCCAGGCGGACGAATTGCTGCAGGAGCTTACTTCCAAGGCGCGCATCCGGTTTCTCTATGTGCGCAACAATACCGTGCGGCAAGCATTACGGGCGCGCGGCGAGTACTGGCGAATGAGCGCGGTGCCACGTTCTCCGGCTGAAATGAACGCGATGATCAACTCCGCGCGAATCAGTCTGGGTGGCACGGTGGTTTATTACTACAATAAATTGGCGGGCACGCGCTGGCTCACTTGCTCTGAGTTTGCGGCCCTCGATGTGCTGCCGGACGGCCAGCTGCGGGCGCAAATTCGCGAAATTCAGGAGCATGCCGCGCGGCGCAACCGGCTCGGTCATCCTGAAGTCGGGTTTTTTCTGAGCACCCCGGATTTTGGCGAGGCAGCGGTGGCGGGGCTGGACCTGACAAAACTCGACGATACTGCGTTGCGAGCGGCCTACCGTGGTCTGCGGGATAAGTTTAGCGGGTCGGTAGCGGCAGAACTGCGCGATGACGGAACGGATAATTTGGCGTGGCGCAACCGGATGGCGGCGGCTCTGCTGACCTGTGGCGACGAAACCGTAGACGAGGATCTGTTGCATGGCTTGAGCCGTGAATTCTACATGCAGATCGAGTGGTTGCCAGGCGGGCGTATTGAAGATGGCGAATTGATGTTTGATCCGGTTTTCGATGAGTTGGAGAGCGACCACGGCAATCGCGAGCTGCAGGCGCTTTGCGATACGCGGACAAAAGGATTTATCTTCAACTATATCCGCGAATTCGGTGACATTGAGCATGTTAATATCGGGCGCGTATCCAATCTGCTGACCCAGCATCTTGATGCGCCAGGCCGGCGTAATACGTATTTGGCGGAGGTTAAGCAGC
>JBAXJV010000378.1:0-3071 GCA_037137675.1 bacterium
CAGAGCTGTAGCGGCCAGGGAAATGAGCAGGGCCAGGTTGATGCTGGTCAGTTCCGCCGGACGTATCAGCCGGCCCACCGCCTTCTCGGATATCATGACAGCCGCTACAAAAATCAGCAATCCCTCGATGAGGCTGGAGATGTTTTCCACCTTTTGGTGGCCGTAATTGTGATTGCGGTCGGCCGGTTCCACGGAAAGATACACGGCGTAAAGCATCATGCCCGAGGCCAGCAGATTGACGATGGACTCCAAGGCGTCGGAAAGCAGGGCCACCGAGCCCGAGAGAAAATAGGCCGCCAACTTCAGCCCGAAGATGACAAGCCCTCCGGCCAGAGTCAGCCAGGCCACATTTATTGTAGTGATAATCATAAGCTCGTCATCACTGGAACGCGGCGGCCATCTTGTCGAGCATGGCCTGTTCGGCCTTTGAAATTTTGGAAATCAGGCCCAGAAAGCCGCCGCCGGCCTCGGCTACGCACCTGGCTCTGGTCATGAATTGATCCTTGATGGACGTAACCTCCCCGGGTGTGAGCGCTTTTTTGAGCCCCCGTATATAATGAATCCAGGCGTCGAGCATCTTTTTTGGGGGGCGCTGGGCAAGCCATTGCTGAAGCAGCACGTAGTCCACCGAGCCACGCGCCATGCCGGCGCTGGCGGCGCCTTCCAGAATGGCCACACGCTCGGTCTCCTGTACTTCGCCGTCGGCCCAGGCCACCTCGACGAGCGGAACCATGGCAAGGGTGGCCAGCAGGTCGGGGTGGACTCCCAACTCCACCAAATGCTTGAGCACCGTTTCGTCGGTAATTCCGGATACTTCGGTGAGCGCCTTTTGGGTGCGTTCCATCTGTTCCAGTTTACGCAGTTGAGCGATCAGGATGGCGTCTTTTTTGGCGAAGAATTCGTCTTCCAGCTTGCGCGCGGTTTGATTAAGCGAAACATCCATGTCAAAACTCCTTGTGCAGTATTGGTTTGGCTTACACTATAACGGTTAGATTACTTTTTGCCAATTGCCGTCAGCGGGTTGGTTCGCTTAAGCGCTGGCTTCCACCCTCTCGCGTCTGGATTCGACCAAGTGGTAGATTGCCGGCAGAACCAGCAGGGTAAGAACCAGCGACGACGCCAGCCCGCCCAGGATGACAGCGGCCAGCGGACGCTGGATTTCCGATCCGCTGCCTGTCGCGTAGATCATCGGTAAAAGCCCCAGCAAGGTCGTCAACGTGGTCATCATAAGTGGCCGCAGCCGCAGATCGCACCCTTTATGTACGGCGTCTGACGTGCTTAACCCTTCCTGCCGGAGCTGGTTGAAAAAGGTCACCAGCATCACGCCGTTCCCTACGGCGGTGCCGAACAGGACTATGAAGCCAACCGAGGTGGATACGCTCAGGTTGATGTCGAGCGCAACCATCGTAAGAATGCCGCCCACCATGGCAAACGGCAGGTTGACGATCACCATGGAGGCGCTCCTGAGCGAGCCGAGGGCCGAGAACAGCATCATAAAAATCAGGATGATCGAGACCGGGACAACAACCCCCAACCGTTTCATGGCGCGTTGCTGGTTCTCGAATTGTCCGCCGTACTCGATGAAGTACCCGGTCGGCAATGCTTGCGCGAGCGATTGAAGACTGCGCCGGGTTTCAGCCACAAAACTGCCCATGTCACGGTCGCGGATATTACACTCGACGACCACCCTGCGCATGCCTTTTTCCCGGCTTACCTGGGCCGGGCTTTCCGTTTCCTGAATCCTGGCCAGACGGGCGAGCGGCACACGTGTGCCATCGGGCGCGCTCACCAGCAACCTGCCCAGCGCCGCGATGTCGTTGCGGTCCTTTTCGGGAAAGCGGACAAGTACGGCAAAACGCATCTGGCCCTCGATCATGGTGGTTGCAACTTTGCCGCCAACGGCGCTTTCGATCATCTCGTTAATGTCGGAAAGGCTGATTTTGTAGCGGGCAATGGCCTTGCGGTCTACGACTACTTCCACCTGCGCCGCGCCGGAGATCTGCTCGACCTTGACGTCTTCGGCGCCCCGGATACCGCCCATGATGGATGCGATCTTGTCCGCTTGCGGTTTGAGCACCTCCAGTTCGGGCCCAAACAGCTTTACGGCGAGGTCGCTTTTGACGCCGGAGATCAACTCGTTGACGCGCAGGGCGATCGGCTGCGAGAACGACAAGCGCACGCCGGGAATCGCCGCGAAATCATCCTTGATGGCTGAGACCAGCGCCTCCTTGGTGCGTCCTGTCTTCCACTCCTTCTCGGGGTGCAGCATGATGACGAGGTCGTTCTGCTCAGGGCCCATGGGGTCTTCGGATATTTCCGCCCGGCCGGTTTTCGTCACCACGGTTTCCACCTCGGGAAACTTGAGCAGACGCTGCTCCATGACGGTCCCGACTGCCACCGAACCGTTCAACGATGCGGAAGGCAGGCGCACGACGTTGATCGCAAGGGAGCCTTCGTCGAGTTGCGGCAGAAACTCCGTTCCCAATCGTGGAATCAGGCAGATGGTCGCCGCAAAGAGCGTGACGGCAAACGCAACCGTGGCCCATCTGAAACGCAGCGCCAGCGCGAGGATCGGAAGATACGCCCATTTCACGGCGCGAATGCTGAGGTTGTCACGTGTCGTCTTGTGGCCTTTCAGGAACAACGAACAGAGGACCGGGACAATTGTCAGGGCGGCCAGCAGCGAACCGGCCATGGCGAAGCACATCGTTGTCGCCAGCGGCTTGAACATCTTGCCTTCCATCTGCTGTAGCGTGAAGAGCGGCAGGAGGACAACAATGATGATCAGGATCGAAAAGAAAACCGGGCGCGCAACTTCAGTGATCGCATCGAGTACAATTTGGCCTTTGGGGCTTTTTGAATCAACCCGCTCGGAAAGCAGTCGGGAGATGTTCTCGGTGACCACAATGGATGCGTCCACCACCATGCCCAGGGCAAGTGCGAGTCCGCCCAGGCTCATGAGATTCGCGGTCACCCCCTGCCAGCTCATCAGGATGAACGTGATGAACGCCGTGAATGGCAACGCCAGGACCACAATTAACGCGCCCCTGAAATTGCCGAGGAACAGGAAC
>JBAXJV010000379.1:0-3049 GCA_037137675.1 bacterium
GTGTCAGAATGGCGGCTTAAAAACTCCAGCCAGGTAACCAGTGACCCGACGGAGCACGTATCGCTCTTTAAGAGCATGGGCCCATCGGACGCCATTGCCAGAATCACGGCGGATGTCCATCGCGTGGCAACCTCAGATTTTTCCGTTCTGCTGGTTGGGGAAACAGGAGCCGGCAAGGAGCTGGTGGCAGAGGCTATTCATCGTGGCAGTGCCAGACATCTGGCGCCTTTTGTTGCGGTAGATTGCGGAGCCATTCCCGAGGCTTTGGTGGAAAGCGAATTATTCGGCCACGAAAAAGGTGCTTTTACCGGGGCGGACCGGCAGAAACTGGGCAAATTTGAAGTGGCGCGTGGCGGCACGCTGTTTCTTGATGAACTCGCCAATCTGCCGTTTGCTTCCCAGGCCAAGCTGCTGCGGGCGATCCAAAGTAAAGTGTTGCACCGGGTAGGCGGCACCAAGCCTATTGCCGTGGATTTCCGCTTAATTGCCGCCACTAATCGTAATCTTCGAGGAATGGTTGCGGCCGGCACTTTCCGGGAGGATCTATATTATCGTCTATGTGATTTTACGATTGACGTCCCCTCACTCAGAGAAAGGAAAAAGGATATAATTTATCTGGCAAAACGGTTTCTGGATATGGCCGAAAACGAACTGGGCAAGAGGACGGACGGACTTTCGGAGACGGCGATTGAAGCGCTGGTTGCCTACGACTGGCCGGGGAATGTCCGCGAGCTTAAGGCGGTTATCCGGCGGGCCGCTTTGATGGCTAGCGGCGTCATCACCGAAAATGATCTCGGCATTAAGATCGGGACGGTCCTGGTGCCGAGATTGGATCCCGAAGCAGGTGCTCAGTCATGGAAGGGTGCGTCGCTCAGGGAGATTGTGCGGCGGAGCGTTGATGAAGTGGAGAAAAGAGTGCTTGTCGCAGCCATGCAAGTTGTTGGAGGAAACAAGGCCAAGGCGGCAAGGTTATTGCAAATTGATTACAAAACCATGCATACGAAAGCCAAGCAGTTCGGGATTCAAACTAAAGGAGAGAATGATGAGCAATAGTAAGCCTGATCCCAATAATCAAAATGGTCGTGAGCGAACTGGTGCTGGTGGTGGCATCCTCAGCAGCTTGACGGGTTTTTTGGAATCGGTGAAGAATCTGGCCGGGACGGCTGAACAGCGGGCCGGGCAGCATGCAGCTTCTCACGGCGGTGCAGCCCAAGGTGGCGGGGCTGCAGGGGAAAAGGCGACGGGCGCAAAAAGTGTCGCAGGGATGCTGGATGGTTTGGCTGCGTTAGCCGAGAAACTCAATGCGCTTTCGGAAAATGGACAATCCTTGTCCGAGAAGGGCGAGTTTACCATCCCTTCCAAAGAAGGCGGAATTAAAGGCGTCTTCGGATTCACGATGAAAACCGGGCTTGGCGAAAAGGGCGATCAGGTCAAGGTCGAACCATTCGGCAACATTCGCAAGGATCAAAAAACTGGCGAGGCCGTGGTGCAGGAGATCAACGAGCCGCAGGTTGACGTTTTCGATGATGCCGCGGCCACCACTCTGGTAGCGGAAATGCCTGGCGTGGGGCCGGAGGATATCCAGATAGAGGTCCACGATGACGTGCTGACGATCTCCGCGCAAAAGGGCACAAAAAAGTACCGCAAAGAGCTGCTTTTGAGTCATCTGCTTTCTAAGGAACGCATTAAAGTCACAGCTAACAATGGCATCGTGACGATCCGGTGTGAAAAAGCGGGTTAGATAAGCAGTGTGGTCATGTAGACGGTGTTCAGGTGTAAGACGGAAGGTGGGAATATAATGACTGCGACAACGATTGTTAAGTTAAGGGTAACGGAAGCGCTGGTCAAAGACGTCGGACGGGCCTTCGCCAGAATGGGGCCGGAGGATTTGGAACGGCTTGGTATTTCCGTTGGCGATACCGTAGAGGTTGAGGGTAAGCGCAAGGCCATCTGCAAAGCTATGCCTGCTTATGCAGACCTTCGCGGTCAGTCACGGGTTCAGCTCGACGGCTCGACACGTGAGAATGCAGGCGCCAGCCTTGATGAACCGGTGAGCATTCGAAAAGTTCAGTGCCGCCCGGCGGAGCGTGTGGTGCTCGCGCCGACGAATGTTGTGCCGGCGGACCGGGACCTCAAATACATCGGCAGCCTGCTGGACGGACTGCCGGTCATGGAAGGGTCCAAGATTCAGGCTGCCCTGTTTGGCAGCAGATCCGCCTTTTTCAAAGTCGAATCCGTGACGCCCAAGGGGGCGGTTCTGATCCATTCAGGCACGATGCTTGTGATTGGCAAGAGTCAGGAGGAAAACGGGGCGGTGGCCCTTTCCTACGAAGACATCGGCGGACTGAAATCGCAACTCCAGCGCATCCGTGAGATGATTGAATTGCCCCTGCGTTACCCGGAGGTTTTTCAACGACTCGGGATTGACGCGCCCAAAGGGGTGCTGCTTTACGGGCCGCCGGGATGCGGTAAGACGCTGATTGCCCGCGCTATCGCTCACGAAACTGAAGCCAGCTTCTTTTCCATCAGTGGGCCGGAAATCATCCACAAGTTTTATGGCGAAAGCGAAGCTCATCTGCGTAAGATATTTGAAGAGGCCACCAAAAAAGGCCCCAGCATCCTTTTTATAGACGAAATTGACGCTATCGGCCGAAGCAGAAGCTCCGGACATGGTAACAACAACGACGAAAGGGAACAAACTTTGAACCAACTTCTCACTGAGATGGACGGATTTAAAGATAACAAATTCCCAATTATCGTTCTTGCCGCGACCAACCGTCCCGACATTTTAGATAAAGCTTTAACTCGTCCGGGTCGTTTTGACCGACAAGTTACGCTCCCTCTTCCTGATGTCAAAGGACGTTTTGAAATTTTGAAAGTGCATGTTAAAGAAAAAGTTATTTCTCCACTGGTCAATTTACTCAAGATTGCGCAACAATACATCGGTGCCTCTGGTGCTGACCTTGCGAACCTTGTAAACGAAGCCGTTATGAGAGCGGAAGAACGTAATGGTACTTTCGTTACGATGAAAGACTTTGAAGACGCAAAA
>JBAXJV010000380.1:0-3039 GCA_037137675.1 bacterium
GCGGGTGCTTCCTTGCCGGTGAAATCATACTCCAGCGACCGGAACATGCGGTACAGCCATGGTTTACCGACCGGCAACTCAGGGGCCTTGTGGGCCGCGAAGTAGGCGGGAATCCGGTCGGCGGAGATGAACTTGTAGCCTGCCCGTTTAAGCGATAAAAGGTGTTCCTGAAAGCGACGCGTCGAGATCGCTGGATCCCACTCGCTGGTGGACAGGCCGTGGTAAAGAGAGGTAAACACCGCGCCACGCAGACCTTCCGCTTCGAGCAGGTCCAGCTCGCGCATGGCTTCGAAAGGCTTGCCGCGGGCGAACTCCAGCCGGGCTATGTACAGATGCCGGTAGGGATCGGATGGATTGAAATTGCGGTAGGCGTCGAGAATCATGCGTTCGCATTCTTCGAAGCGGGCGGTCGCAAGATAGCATTCGATCAGGCCTTTTTTCGCCCGCAGGTTGCCGGGGTTATAGTCTTTTAAAACTGTCTTAAAGACCTCTTCGGCCTCGCCGTGAAGCATGGCGCCGCTGTAAAGTTCTCCCAGATAAAGCCGTCCGCTTACGTAGCGCGGGTCATCGTCCAGCGCCTTGCGCGCGCTCATAATGGCGTCCGCGACGGGATACTTGACAGGATCCTGCACGGACATGGCTTTTTGCAGGTTGGAGAGTCGCAAGTAGAGGCGGCACCGGAAGTTTTTGTTTTCGGTCCGGTTCGCCAGTTTGCGCAAGGCTTTGACGGCCGTCTCTTGATTGTTGCCGTTTTCTGCGATGTCCGCCAGCAGGTTGAGCGCTTGAAGATTATCGGGCGCCAGATCGAGCACATGCAAGGCTGTGCTTTCGGCCTGGCGAATTTCTCCGATGCGGAGCAGGGATTGCGCCTCGGGTATCAGGTAGTCGGGATTGTCGGGAATCGCGTCGTTGATTATTGCCCAATGATCAAGCGCATCCTCATACTCCATAAGTTCGGTCAGCGTGCGCGCCAGCTCGATCCGCACATCCATACGTTCTGGATCCTCGACGAGTAGCTGCCGCAGCATCGGCATGGCCTGCTCAGAATGCCCGCACCAGAGCAGATTCTGGGCGTACCAGTAGCGCACTTCATATTGGTCGGGGTTCAGATCCAGACTCTCCTTGAGCAGGGATCCGGCTTTTTCGAGATCGCCACGCGAATTCGCGACTTGTGCGAGCAGGTTGAATGTAAGCGGCTCACGCGGGTCAAGGCGCTGCAAGCGTTCCCAAAGGCGTTGCGTTTCGTCCTTGCGCTCAAGGTTCCAGTAGGCCCAGCCTAAAGCTTCCCATGCCCCCAGCAGCGTCGGATCTTCCTTGATCGCGAACTCCAGTTTCGGCACGGCCTTTTCGTATTCCTTGTCCTGAACATGGAGCATACCGGCGTACATTTGCTCTCTGGCGGGGCTGCGCTCCAGTATGTCCTGTCCGCCAGGGCGGTTTGTAATAGCAGCCGTTGCGGACTCGCGGAGCGTGTTCGTTTGCGACGGGATTTCCGACCAGCCCGTTTCACCAGGCAGATTGCCGCCACACACAGCGATTCCCGCCAAAAACCGCACCCAAGTTCGCCGTGTCCAGTTGTTCATTATTTCGACCAATAATTAATGCTTAGAAGTGAAAGATGGCGCCGGCGTCGAGATTGTGTTCCGAGTAGTCGTTCAGGAATGTAATCGCGGCGTTGCCGTAGAATTCCCAGTGCTGTCCCCAGCGACGGCGGAGCGTGCCACTGATGCCCACCGAAGGCGACCAGCCTTGTTGAGGATTCGGTCCGGGATACCAGGCCTGATTCAGGGATTGAGCGGGCGGCTGAGACTGCGCCACCAGCGTGTTGTAGGCATCCATATCAGCCTGCCGTGCTTTGTCATGCACCTCGCCGATTTTGGCTTCAGCGGAGGCGAAAAATTGCGGGCGTGTGCGCACGATTCGCGCCACGAAGTAATAGCGCTGTTCCCAATAAGGGTCCCAGTAATAGTCGCTGGCTTTAGACATTGTGAACAGAGAACCTTCACCACCCAGATAGAGGTTCTGCTGCTCAGCCACCAGCCACATCGTACGTCCGCTCAATTGCAGCATGGAATTGTCGTCGCTGTAAAACGAGTACTGACCGGAGCCGCTCAGATCCCACCAGTCCTCGGCGCGGTAGGCCACGGACAGCCCGGCGGCGTCGGAATTAATCAGTTTGACGGCCGAAGGCACAAGCTCGTGCTGATACAGGAGCACGGAATCCACAGCCAGGAAGGGCTTCCATTGCATGGCGCCGCCGAACACAACCTCGCTGCCATCAACGCTCTGCGCATCGTTGCCGCTCAGCGTGCGCTGTCCGATGTTCAGCGAAAAGACCGATCCGTCCTGGAAACGGTAGTCGGTACGCAGGCCGTAGACCGCAGTGTCTGCCTGATAGGTGTTCTTGTACTGACGGTTGGTGGTGACGGTTTCGTCGGCATACGAGACGGTGGTCGCATCGGACGATGTAGTGACGCCGTTTTCGGTGGTCGTAGTCACTTGCCGCGCATTCGTAACCTTGGTGCGGGTGATCTCCGACCACACGTTCGAGGTAAAGGTTTGCTGGATGTTGCCGCTGGCGTAGTGGGCGTCGGCGATCAGGTGCGGGGTCAGGTTCAGCCCGCCGCGGAAGGTCAGTTCCCACAGCGAAATTTGATCGTTAGCGCGTGTCTGCTGGATCTCGGCGCCCAGATACGGCTGGCTTAATTCCAGCCCCGTTTTAGCTTTTGTGGACTTGTCATCGGCGACAACGGACGGTGCGGCAAGTTGGTTGGAGAGCCGCTCGCTGACGTACTTAGACAGCTCGCGCAAGGAGTCGTCGGGATAACCGTCGCGCTCCAAAACGCCCAGCATCTTGTTGGCCAGATAGGGCTTGCCCTGCAGTGCGGCCATTTCGGCGCGCATGCGGCGAGCCAGCATGACGGGGTGGTTTTCGATTGCATGCCGGGCCACATCCGGCCCTGATTCACGGCGTTTCGGCTCGTAGCGCTGGTAGAGCAGCGGGTTGTCGGTTGCGCAGGCGTGTCCGAAAGTGCTCTG
>JBAXJV010000381.1:0-3031 GCA_037137675.1 bacterium
CGCGTACAATGGCCTCATTAACAGACGACATTCCAGATCTCCTCCAGAACCGGATCTGGCACTTCGCACCCGATCTCCGCTTCTCCAAGTTTTTTGACTAGCACGAACCGCGGCATCTGCCGCACGGACTTCTTGTCTGCAATCATTACCGCCCGCAGCGCCGCCCAATCACCATCCGGAAACCGTGCAGGCAAGCCCAACTGTTCCAGCAAGCGCGTCACACGCCCGGCGTCCACCTCCGGCAGCCCCAGCACGCGCGCCGAAAGCCGCGCCGCGTAAACCATGCCCATCGCCACTGCTTCGCCGTGCAGCCAGGTCCCGTATCCAACCGTCGTTTCAATAGCGTGTGCCAGTGTGTGCCCGAAGTTGAGCACTGCACGTGGACCGCTTTCGCGTTCATCGAGCGCGACCACATCGGCTTTGATCGCGCAGCAGCGCGCCACAACCGCTTCCAGCAGCTCGGGGTCGCCCGCTTGCAACTCCGCCACATGGTTTTCCAACTTATGAAAAAGCACGGCATCCCAAATCACGCCATACTTGACGACTTCCGCCAAGCCCGACAGATACTCGCGTTTAGGCAGAGTTAGCAGCGTTGCAAGATCTGCGATCACGGCCACCGGCTGGTGAAAAGCGCCGACGAGATTTTTGCCCTCCGGCAGGTTAATGCCGGTCTTGCCGCCGACGGAACTATCTACCATCGCCAGGAGCGAGGTTGGCGCCTGCACCAGACGGATGCCGCGCAGGAATGTAGCTGCAACGTAGCCGGCCAGGTCGCCCACCACGCCTCCGCCCAATGCCATAATCGTTGCCCCGCGATCGAGCCCCGCAGTAAGCGCTTGATGGTATAGCAGCGCGGTAGTCGCCATGTCCTTCGACTTCTCACCGGCCGGCACCACGGCACGGCTCACCACGAAACCCGCCTGCTCGAGCCGTGCCTGCCAGAGCGCGCCATAAAGCGGATCCACGTTGGTATCGCTTACGATAAGTATCCGGCTGCCAGGCGCGCCCAGCCCGTCCGGCAGCGGAGCGCTTTCGCGCCCGATCCAAATGGGATATGTGCGTTCCCCGAGCTTTACCTGCACTATTTTAGACATAGTCGCGTTCTCCTCGCGCTTTCCAACACTATAACAGCACTGTTCCAACCGATAACGGGTGCCCGCGTAAAAACTCCGCGCCACCCATCACCCGCCGGCCCACCAATTGTACTGACCTCAGCCTTAGTGCGCCTGAATCAGCAGCCACCAGAGGGCCATCCAAGCCACCTGCATCAAGCACCTGCCCGGGCGCCGCGCCTGCCGCGCAGGATTCAACGGAGGCTTGCCATACCCGCAGCGTATCACCATCCGGCAGCGGACAGAAACAGACCGGCCACGGATTAAAAGCGCGTACGCACCGCTCCAGCTCAACAGCCGTCCGCCGCCAATCCAATCGCCCGTCGGCCTTGTTTAACTTCGGGGCCATCGTCACCATGGCCTCGTCCTGCGTCCGTCCTCGCAAAGTACCGCCAGCCAGTGCGCGCAAGGTCTCTGCCAGCAATACCGCGCCCGCCGCCGCCAGACGGTCGTGCAGCGATCCGCCGGTGTCGCCTGCGCCAATGGGTTCGGCACGCTGCATCAAAATATCCCCTGCATCCATGCGTTCGTTCATGCGCATGGTAGTCACGCCAGTGATTATTTCGCCGCCTGCCACGGCCCGGACGACCGGTGCTGCGCCACGGTACTTCGGCAACAGCGAGGCGTGCAGATTAATGCAGCCGAGCGGCGGCAGTCCGAGCAGCTCACGCCTCAGGATTTGCCCGTAAGCTACCACCACCAGCAAATCCGGCTTCAGCGCTCGCAGTGCGTCGAGCGATTCAGGGGCGTTCACATTCAATGGTGTCAGGACGGGAATCAAGCGCGATGCAACACGGGCCTTGACCGGACATGCCGCCAGCGCCAGATTGCGCCCACGCGGACGGTCGGGCTGGGTGAGCACGCCAACCACTTCAACACCATCGCTCGTCAGCAGCGTCTCAAGCGAGGCGCAGGCAAAATCCGCCGATCCTAGAAAAACCACCCGCATCGTTCAGTTACCTCTCACACCACATTCATCCGTGCCCGGCGGCCACGGCGGATTCGGCCGGCGCCGTTAAATCGCGGTAGGCCCGCCGGGACGCACGCGCAACACGCTCGTAGAGACTGTGTCCGCTCGCGTCCATGGTCACAAGCGCCGGAAAAGCATCCACCTCCAACTCCCAGAGCCCCTCGGCGATGCCGAACTCCTTGACGAAACCGCCTTCGCGCACTTCGCGCACTCGCGACGACAGGACCTGTGCGGCCCCACCGACAGCCTGCGCGTAAATACAGCCGTGCTGGTGGCAGGCTGCCAGAGTTTGAGGCCCCATGCCGCCCTTGCCAATGATCAGCCGCACGCCCAGCGAGGCAATAATTTTCGCCATGTATGGCTCTTCGCGAATCGAGGTGGTCGGTCCGGCGGCAACCACAACCCAGCGTACGCCATCACGCCGCATGACCGGGCCGCAGTGGTAGAAAGCGCCATCACGCAGCACGACAGGACATTCCCCGCCTTCGGCCAGATAGCGGTGCAACCGGTCGCGCCCGGTAAAAATCAGCCCCGAAATGAGCAGCGGCGTGCCCACGCGCAACGACACAATTTTATCCCGCGTAAACGGATATACGAGATGAACTGGCTTCAGTACAGCCACTTGCGCACCCCCCCATTTGGCGCCAAAACCACGCCCCTGCGCCGCATTGCCCAACACATGTAGGAAACCGTGACGAAGAAGGAAGCCGGCAAGCGTGACAAAGCGCCCACCTTGACCCCCAGCAGCGTCGGCGCACCGCCCAGCCCCATTGGCCCTATGCCCAAACGATCGGACTCGCGCAGCAGCCGATCCTCCAGCCTCCGCAGAGCGATCACATCCGAGCGTTCGTCCAACCGGCGCAAAAACTGCGCCTTGGCGTGTGCGTAGCCAGTAGCGCGATCGCCGCCGATGCAGACGCCAAGAATGCCGGGCGCACATCCATTGCCC
>JBAXJV010000382.1:0-3002 GCA_037137675.1 bacterium
TTGCGACCCTTGAGCGTATTGGTAGGGCGAACCGTCTCGGTGAGCCGCTGCGGCAGTCTTAATTCCCTTCGTGAACTTCTCTTCCTTCGTGGTGAAGAAATTCATTCACCTCGGATTACACGGATGGCACGGATAAATCAGCTCTTCTCCGCGCCTCCGCGCCTCTGCGCGAAGCCCTCCCCGAATAGCATTTCCGTATGGCCGCATCAGTTTATAGCTTGCCAACGTCGTGAACGTTGACTATATTAACGCCCTGGACGTTGATCATGGAACAGTGTCGCGCAGGGAGGCTGCAAATGAACACGCTTGAGGTAAATCAGCAACTGGCACAAGGCGACGCGACTAAACCCGGGGTGCTGCCAAAGTTGGATGAATTGGCAGGAGCGCCGTTTATGTTCACTCCGCATTTCGGTCTGACCGGGTTGCCTGCTGAGGCTGGTGTAATCATGGTCCGCGGTGCGCGCCAGTACGGAAAGAGCACCTGGTTGCAGTCGCAGATACGCGCGACTGTGGAAATGTACGGACCGGGATCGGCTTTTTACCTGAACGGAGATGAACTGCGTGATGGTCAGGCGCTTGTGGAACAGATGCGCCAACTTCTGCCGATGTTCTCTTCCAAGACGCCCGTGCGCCGCTTGTTTATTGACGAGATCACAGCGGTGAAGGGTTGGACGAATGCGCTCAAAGCGCTGTTGGACTCGGGCGAGCTTAGTCGAACCCTGCTGGTCACTACTGGGTCGAAGGCTGCCGATTTGCGCCACGGCGCGGAACGGCTGCCCGGACGGAAGGGAAAGCTGGCGCGCACCGCCTACATCTTTACGCCGCTGCCGTTCGCCGAGTTCAAGCGAGTATGCGCGACGGCGCTGCCGGCGGCCCATCTGCTTCCAGCTTATCTGATCGCTGGCGGGTCGCCGCCGGCTTGTGCATCTGTGGCCGCAACCGGACGCTTGCCCGACTATATTATCGAAATGGTGCGTGACTGGATTTACGGCGAATTCGCTGCCAGCGGGCGCTCCAGATCCATGCTGCTGGGAGTGCTGGAATGCCTGTACCGTTTTGCAGGGACGCCTTCAGGGCAATCCAAGCTGGCGCGCGAAGCAGGGCTGGCAAATAACACTGTGGCCGCCGGATATATCGAGGAACTTTCCGATTTGATGTGCGTGGCGAGCGCGTTCGCATGGGAGGCTGACCGGAAGCGCGCCAATCGCCGGCGCCCATGTAAGTTCCATATGACCAATCTGCTGGTCTGTTCAGCGTGGCATCCCCGGCACATCCGTACGCCGGACGATTATCTGAAGCTCCCGGAAGATGCCCAGGGAGCATGGATGGAATGGGCTGTGGCTCAGGAATGTTGGCGTCGCTCCGCGCTCAGGGGTGATGAAATGCCGGAACTTATGCACTATTGGCAGGGCGGAAATCATGAAATAGATTTCGTGCTGGGAACGGATGATTTACTGGAAGTCAAACGTGGTAGGTCCGGTCCTCTGGACTTTGTCTGGTTTCCGAAGGTTTTTCCCAACGGCCGCCTTACAGTAGTCGGCGCCAATCGCTTCGAAACGGACCAGATCGTGGGCGTGACGCTGGAGGATTTTATGCTGAACGCAACTTGATCCACAGCCATTAGCGTCCCATTGGGACGCCAAGGCTGTAGCGGTTTAGGCTGCAGGCTGTCAGGTTCAAGAAGCATTTGTCCTCTCTTCTCCGCGCCTTCTGCGTAGTTAAGCTGGACTGCACCACGAAGAACACGAAGCGCTGTCAGTCTTAATTCCCTTCGTGAACTTCTCTTTCTTCGTGGTGAAGAAATTCACTCGCCACGGATTACACGGATGGCACGGATAATTCAGCCCTTCTCCGCGCCTCCGCGCCTCTGCGCGAAAACCTCCCCCTTGCTTTGCCAGTCGCGTTTGTTATTTGCCAGTTGAAATAATTTGCCCTCAAGATTAGTCTTCCTTATACTCCTGACAGCTAATGAACAAAAGTCAATTGGTGACTTATTTGGAACGAATTGACGCAGCCTTGCATGGCGAGGCTGTGCTGTATATATACGGGAGCGCTGCGTTCATTCTGCTGGACGAGCCGGAACGGACGAGCCTTGACATTGACGTTGCGGCGCCGTATTGCCGCATTGACGAGCGTGTTTTGAGAGAGGCTGCATCGAACGCCGGGCTGCCGGTTAATCCCGAAAATGACACCTCCAGCGATCATATCGAGTGGATATCAGCCTTGCGTCTTTGTCTGCCCAAGCCGTCAGCTGAGTCGGATATTGTGTTGTGGCGGGGGAGTAACATGACCGTGATGACGGGGGCCATTCCCGCGCTGATCGCCAGCAAGCTCATCCGTTATGACGCTGTTGATCGAAGCGACGTTCAATACCTCCTGGCGCAGCATCCCGTCGCCCTGAATGATGTGGCGGAGGCGGTACGTTCACTCCCGCCGCCTTTCAATCAGGACGCCGTTGTGCTTGAAAATCTGGAGAATTTGAGAAACGATATGTCCATGTGGCTGGGGCGCATTACATGACGGAACGCGAAAAATTGCAGGCCTGTTACGAGCTGGCGTTTTTCCCCCCGCGCCTGATCGAAGCTTGGGATCAGATCAAACGGAATGCGCCGGCGGATATGGACGAGCTTGGTTGCTTGCTGGACGCCGCAGAGTTGCTTCATCAGGCGCTGCCAGAAAAGGGCTTTTCTTCCCAGCGGGCCTTGACCAGGCTGGCCCTCTATCAGGCAAAGGCCAGGGCGTTCGGCATGGTTGGCTTTATCCGGCGTCTTCGCCAGAGAATTAATCGCCCGCCGCTGATGGCGAGCGAGGTTCCCGGCCACATGGTCCGCGATATCGGACTTCCGCCTTTTGGGCGCCTTGCGTAGTTAAACTGGACTGCACCACGAAGCCCACGAAGAACACGAAGCGCTGGCAAAAACCCAGGAAGATTGACTACGAAACGCGCGACGGCTCGGCGGGACGCCTCGCCCTACCTTGCGACCCTTGAGCATATTGGTAGG
>JBAXJV010000383.1:0-3001 GCA_037137675.1 bacterium
CGGAGACTTCCAACGCGGAGGAGGCCGGAGGTTCGAGGCCATTCGTAAGCCGCGCGCTGACTGTGATCGAGCCTCCGTCAGGAGTAAATTTGGCCGCATTGGAGAGCAGGTTGTACATGACCTGCTTCAACTTACGTTCGTCCGCCAATATCATCAAATCGACAACCTGATCCGCGATCTCGGTTGTCAGGCGTATTCCATGATTCAGGCACTGCTCTTTGACCATGCCCAAGCTGTCATCTAGCAACCTCGCGAGGTGAAAAGAAAATGGCTCCAGCTCCATTTTTCCCGCCTCGATCTTGGACAAATCCAGGATGTCGTTGATCAATGAAAGCAGGTGCCGCCCGCTATCGTGGATGTCTCTGACGTACTCCTCCTGCTTGGGGTTCAGATCGCCAAAGAGCTTTTCCTCCAGCAATTGCGAAAAACCGATGATGGCGCCCATCGGCGTGCGCAACTCGTGGCTCATGTTGGCCAAAAAGTCCGACTTTGCCTGATTCGCCTGATCGGCCGCCTGTTTCGCCAGATAGAGTTGATTCGTGCGTTCTATTACGCGCTGCTCCAACTCTTCGCGGGAACTGCGCAGTGACGCCTCCGTCCGCTTGCGTTCGGTGATGTCCTCAATCGTCTCCATGGTGCGAAACGGCTGGCCAGTCGCGTCCCTTATGACAGTCATGTTCACGTTGACCCAGGCTACCACGCCATCCTTACGGAGATACCGCTTTTCGATGTGGTAGCTCGGCAATTCGCCGCGCACAACGCGCATGAACAGTTCGGCGTCCTCTTGACGGTCATCAGGATGTGTGATCTCAGAAATGCGCTTCCTTAGCAGTTCTTCGACGGAGTAGCCGGTAATTTCACCCATTTTACGATTCACACTGACCCACAGGCCGGTGTGAGGAACTGCTTGCGCTATTCCAATGGAGGACATTTCGAACATGGCGCGGAAATTCGCCTCACTCACCCGCAGGTTGTTCTCGTCCTGCTTGCGCCCGCTGATATCGGTGTTCGTGCCAATCATACGCAATGGGCTGCCGGCGGCATCCCGGCTTACCACCACGCCACGGTCGAGAATCCATTTCAAACCGCCATCCTTGCAAATGCAGCGATGTTCGTTGATGTAAACAGGTGTCGTCCCGGCAAGATGCACCTGAACATCGGCCATCACCTTCGACAGGTCGTCAGGATGAACACATTTTTTCCATTCGTCGAGACCACTGCCATTTTCGTGCTCCGCGTAGCCAAACATTTCTTTCCAGCGCTTGGAGTAGAACACCGTGTTCTCCGGCACGTTCCAGTCCCAGAGTCCATCGCCTGAGCCTTCGATGGCAAACTTCCAGCGAAACTCGCTCGTCCGCAATTCCTGAGTCAACTGGTCGGCAATCTGCTCAGCCTTGAAACGGGTATTGAGCAGGTTGAAAACCAACCCGGCCAGTAACAGGCTGATGGTCGTCCCGCCCAACGCCACGAACCAGACCATCTCGTAGGCGTTCGGGCTACCGATCGTCGTGTAATGCATGGCCCATGGGCGGCCGGCCAAAACAACCCGGCGCTGCAAGTTCAAGTACGCAGCGCTCATCGTCAGCGGAGTCGCAGCCGGCTGACTGTCGTAAAGCAGCGACGTGTAAGAAACCTGATCGCCATCAAAGATTTTCAGGCGGATACGGCGAATGGTTTCCAAATCCGCCCTGCCCAGAACACCTCGCATCAGATCGTTCATCCAGTATGGGCTGTAAACCCAACCGCGGACAGCGGCACGCCGTTGGGCAACCGTTTCAACTGGCATTTTCTGGCGGTACACCGGCACATACATCAAGGTGCCGGCCTGGACATCCTGATCGGCCTCCTGCACGAGACGGACCTTCCCTGAAAGGGCCGCCGAATTCTGATCCAGAGCCCGCTCCATCGCTTCCCGACGGACTGATTCGCTTAGCATGTCATAGCCGAAGGCGCGGAGATTCCGGCTCTTAAAAGGCTCGATGTAGATAATGGATGAGTAGGTTTCCCGGTTGCCTACGGGGCTTATCTGATATTCCTGAAAGCCTTCGGCGCGAACTGCCTGAATATGTTGCGCTAACTTTTCGCGCGGAACCAGCAGCGCAAAGCCCATCCCTTGAATACCGGGCAGATATTGTGCAATCTTCTGTTGGGCGGCAAAGCGCTGCCATTCCGTACGAGTTACGTCATCAGAGTCCTCAAAAAATGCTGCCGCACTGCGCAGAATCTGCTCATGGGCGCGGATCCGTTCCACAATTTTGTCCTGAACTTCACTGCAAACAAAGTCAAACTCACGTTTTGAACCCTCGTCAGTCTGCTTTTTTACGTACAGGGAGACCAGGGTGGTCACTAACAGCCCCGTCAGCAGAACGGAAGCCAGAAGCAACGTCGGTCCTGCGCGCGAGCTTGATGGTTCCGAAATTTTCATGCTTGCCCGGGTTTTAGGCTGCACACGCATCATTGCGATAACTATCTTCACCGCAAATAATCCGAGCGCTACTGTCGGGCCCAATGTTACAAAGAATACCCAGCTGCAGCAACAGGATATGTTCGTAATCAGCGAAACTGGACCAGCGCCGGTCTTTCTCTTCGATGCGCCCGTTCCGTTACATCCGTGCCGCCAGAATCCACGGTGCACTCAGTTGCTGCCTGGTGCCTGGGCCATGCGCGCTACGCACCTGCGCTCGAATTCCTGCGAAAAACGTCGGGCATTCCAGAGGAAAACACCGCTACGCGCGCCCGTTGGGCAGTGCAGCGAATTGAGCAGACCAAAGCGACATGACCGGGCTCACGATCTCTATTATCCAGGAGTATACTCAAAGCTCATAGTTGGAGTATCAAGCGATTTCTTGCTTCTGGTCTTCTGAAGCTCATTGTCAGGCAGGCGGCGGTTCAGGAAATCCAGCGACAAATCGATAATTTCCCGTGCTTCATCAGGGGTTGTGGTTCCAATAGTTACCATGTCCTGTTCCCGTATTGAATTCCATACAAAGGCCAGCCCTAC